>CAZQVW010000121.1:0-8350 GCA_964596865.1 uncultured Bacteroidaceae bacterium | reverse complement strand
TTGGCGCAGGCAGGGCTTTTACCTCAAACGTGCGCTGGGCGGTGTATGTCTGGCCGTTTTTGCCGGTTACAGTGAGATTGACGGTATGTGAGCCCTCGGTGGGGAAGGCAAGATAGGGGCTGAAAGCCGTTTGCCGCGTAGAATCGATGCCATCGATGTCCCAAACAACGGCAGTGGCGGCGGCCGGCAGTGCGGCGCTCATTTTAATAGGCATGGTGGCGTAGAAAACGGTATCCAAGCTGCCGATGGAGAGGGCAAAATCTGCGTTGCCGGTAAGGAAAGAGTTGTCAGCAACAAGGCTCACGCTGTCGGGGTCTTGTATGAGGGCGTGATGACCGCGGGCGTAGTCGCGGATATAGACGTTGCCGTCCTTTTCAAAAGTATTGCCCTTGTAATAGAGCACTAATTCGTCCTGCTGTGAGGGGGTGGCCAGCGCACTGAGGCGGTTGAGCTGTATTTCCTTATCAGTGAGGGCGCGATTCCATAACCGAAGCTCGTCTATCTGCCCATTCATCAGTCCATCATCTTCGGCTTGGCCAATAAAGAAATTGCTGAACGGGCGAATGCCGCTCTGACCATAAGAATGGCCGGAGCGCTTCAGAACCCCGTCTACAAAGATGTCTACATCGGGGCCGTCAATCCTTACCGCCACGTGCGACCACTTGTCCAACGTAATTCCGGCGGAGGAGCCGGAGGCATAACTATAGTTGGAATTCCATCCGCCCAGCACACCTCTATTGACGCTCATGCTGGAGAAAATTGTCTGGCCGTTACCGATTTGGTCGGAGTAGTTGCTAAGGCTGTAGGGCTTAATCCAATATTCCAAGGTCATGGCTTTGCTGCTGGGAATCTCCAAATTATCCGCCGTGGCCAGGGTGTGGCGCATGTCCAGCACGTAGTTGGCGGTGTCGCTCTCTTCTGCAAGGAACATAACGCGGTTGGTCTTTTCGGAGACGATGGGGTTGCCGCGATAATCATACACGGCGCTCACGCTAAAGGCCGCGTCCCGTGAGCGGGAGGGCGAGAGCTGGGTTGTATAGGAGAGCGTGGCGGCGTCCACCGAGTCTATCACTGCGTCGTCATAGTAGATATAGTATTTATTGACGGGCAACGAACTGGAAGCCGGAGCCTGCCAATGGAGGGTGGCGTTGTCAAGGGTGAGATTGAGCGGGGGATTTATCTGCTCGCCCGGCACAATGACGGAAACGCGATAGAGCTTTCCGGAACCGGTAATCTGAACATCTTCCACCTTGAAGGGAAATTCTATTCCGGCCGGCGAGAGTTCGTAGTCGATGATGGAAGCGCTGTGAAGGCGCCCCGTGCCGCAGTTCTCGTCGCTGATGCCGGTCATAGTGAAGATGTTAAAGAAATATTTGATGGGCTTGCTGCGGTCGAAATTCTCGGTAATGGAAGTGATGTCGTAGCCAAACTCCATGGGCTCGTAATGGTAGCCGTCCACCCACTTGCCCAGCATAGGAGTGGCGGGCGGGTTGTTGCGATTGCGTGAGCCATCGCCAGCGAAGCGGAAGTGGTCGAGCGGCAGAGAGTCCTGTGCAATGTTGGAAGCGGTGTCTTGCGTGGCGGTAACGCTTAGCGAAATCATTGAGCGCTTGGAATAAGCCAACTTCACCTTGAGCATACGGAGTGGCTCATAGTCCTTGCGGATATAATGGCGCACGGGTGTCCACGAACCGTTGTGGCGGATAGTGGTATAGGCGCGGGCGTATGGGCAATAGACGAAACCATTGTTCAGCCAGCCGTTGCCCCACGAATTGCAGATTATCCATGCGCCCACTTCGTCCTTGTCTTTTTCGCCGTAGATGCCGTTGGAATCGAGGTCAAACTCAATCCTGTCGTCATAGCCCACGATGGTCTGGGCGTGGTTGTAGCTGGGGCCCCATTCGCCAATATAATATTTTCCCACCAAGCCCAACGCTTTATTGGTGGCGGTCTCGGGAATCTTGCCCACCTTTATATCCAGCGCGGCCATGCCAAACCATGCCACGCCGCCGGCGGGAAAGTCGTAATCGCCATTATGATTCCAAAGCCAGTTTTTCAGAGTCTCGCGCCCCTCCTCTGTCATCACGCTATAGATGGAGGCTGTTGTCCAATCGCGGTTGTGGGCGGTGCGATACCACTTGTCGTAGCCTTGCATCCAGCCGTAATTAGTGTCTTCGCAGGTCTGGTTTCCAAAATATTTGGAATAAGTCTGGCCGCCGTAGTCTGCTACGCTGGGATTGCCCACATTCTGGAGCATTTCGGCCTTGCCGGTGCCTTGATAGTTGTGGGCCAAAAGATAATTGAAGTGCGAGGTGAAACGGTTTTCGTCCAGCGAACCGTCCAGCCCGTAGTAGTTGTTTCTTTCGTAGGTGAACTGATAGCCGCAATAGGCCGCGGCATCACAAGAGCCCTGGTCTTGGGAGAACACCGGCGGGTAGTATTTCAACAGTGCATTGTTGATGTGGTCTGGGCGCTTGGCCGCGTACTTATACGACTTGGATTGCGCCGCGCCAGGCTGCTTCGCCTTCTTGTTCTTCTGATAAGTGAACTCCTGCGTCTGCTGGATTTCCTTTTCCCAACCGTAGGAGAGCTGGGAGTAGCCGCCAATTGCCCATGCTGACAGCAAAGCGACAGTTATTAAACCTTTGAGCTTCATTATGACTAAGTTTTTCCTGTTTTTTATTGTACTATTATTTCCTCGCCACCAATCAAACAGATTTTCGGTAGAAACGGAAAGACGAGGGCGTCCTCCGCCGCCTTAAACACAAGGTATTAATACCCTTAAACACAAGGCAATAATAAGAAGAGCCTTGTCGTTTGCGGCGGTGGAGTGAGGGGAGGTTGGCTTTTAATACACCTTAATCTTCTTTCCGTTGGCAATATACAGACCAGCGGGCATTGGAATGCGCTTGTTGCCGGAGACAAACTGATTAAACACGCATCGGCCATCCACAGTGTAGATCTTTACCTCTGTGGGCTCGTCGCTCACCACGCGGATGGCACCGTTTTCGCCGGAAATATTATCCAAAAGGCCCTTATTGACCGCGTCATAGGCGGAATGGACGTCATCGGCAATCTGGGTGGAGGACGAAATCCGGTAGAGGCTGAATTCGCTGATGGGGAAGAACGCGGGCACATCAGTGAGGTTGTAGATAATTCCGAGGCTCACATTACTACCGCCGGCTTTCACGTCAAACTCCGCAATCCTGCTCTGGTCTATCAAGGTGCTCGTGAGGGCGTGGTCAATATTGTCGTTGTCTACAATTGTATCGCCAAAACAAACTACCAATCTACTCCTGTCGGGCGAGTAGGTTCTGTTGCCGGGTGTGAACGTGAAGCGGTAATGTCCCTCGGGCAGGCTCACAGTTTGCCACAGACGCTGATTTTTCATTATTCCGAAATTAAATCCCGAGCTGGCGTAGAGGTTGGAATCATAGAGCGTGTCTACATAGACGGTGGAAATCAGAGTGTCGGCTTTCAATACCACGGGCGAACGGAATATCCAGCCGGATTGTTCCGTTTCGGTCTGTAAAGCGTAAGCCGATTTGCGTCTTTCCTTGTTTATGTTCTCGCCGGTGTGGAGGAACGGCGCTTTATAGTTGGTGAGATACTGACTGGAGATATTCTCCATCACTATGTCCTTATTGAAATCGAGAGTGAACACGCCCAACTGTGTTATCCACGCATCACCATCGGGGCCGAAATGGAGGCGCTTGGCGTCATAGCCGTGGCCGGTGCGGTCTATCACGTCGCCCCCGTTCTGATTGAAATCATAATAGAGGCGCAGGTGGCTGGTGGTGGCGGGGCTTGCGATAGGACTGTTGCAAACAGATTGTATCTGCTGCTCGCTAAGGGCGGTGTCCCAGATACGCAGCTCGTCAATGCAGGCGTTCATGGGATTGTCGGTATTGCCAAAGGTGAACGTGTCGCCCCAACTGGAGACGGTATATTGCCTGCCGTCGTAATAGGACCGTCTTTCGCCATCGATGTAAAGAGAGATATATCCCTTGTTGTAAACGATGGCATAGTGGTGCCACTGGCCGGCGGTTAAGAATCCGTTGAAACTAAACTTGCGTGTACCTAAGGAAAATTCGTAGTGGTTGCTTTGGGTGCACACGGCTGTTAGCGGGCCAAACTGGAATGCGCCGGCGCCCTGCAGTTTGGTGGGGTTCATCCACCATTCCACGGTGAAAGAGGTCTGATTATTCCCAAACGGGCGGGCAAACTGTATCTGTTCGCCCAAACCGGTGAAATTCAATCCGTTTTTGGCATCGGCGTTGCTCACACATAGAGCTCTGCTGCGCGTGAGAATATTGGAACCGATGCTGTTTGACGTTTGCAGGCTCACATCATAATACCCGGGGGCGGGAGGAACCAGCGAGGAATACTGGCCCATCACCTGCACATAGCGCTTTCCGTTGCTTAATGTCCAAATCCAATCGGAAATCTTGCCCGCAGTGTGGTCTTCCAAGTAGGTGGTTTCGCCCAAAAGGATGTTGCTGGGCGAAATATTAAACTGGCTGGAGGGCGTGGTCTCGTATATTTCCACCTGCTTGCTTATAGACGCCGAGCCTGCAGCGTTGGTGGCTGTGAGGGTAACGGTATAAACTCCGGCTGTGTCGAAAGCGGCCGTGGCATTGGTCATTTGCAAAATGCCCTGGCCATGGATATTCCAGCGGTAGGTGCAGTTGGGTGAGAGAGTGCGGTTTACAAAGCTGATTTGCTTGCCCACAGCCTGACGGGTGGTGGTGATATCAAACTGGGGCACCGGCAACGAGCCGTTTACCACCACTATAGAATCCTCCACAGTGCTTTCCACGCCGTTTATGTCGGTAATAGTGAGCGAGGCGGCGTATTTGCCCGCTTGCTTGAAGACCACATAAGGCGATTGCACGGTGGCGGAGCGGGGCGAGCCCCCCTGAATATTCCAAGTCCACTTCACCGTATTCAGACTGGCATCGCCCGTCATTTGGATGGTCTGACCGGCATAGATGGAGTCGGGCACGGAGATTGAGGGCCGCTGCGAAAACTTGCCGCCGCCGAGCACGGTGTTGTCCACTGCGCTGGCATAGTCGCCGCTCTGGATATAAGCGTGGTTGCCGCGGGCAAAATCCTGATAAAGCGTGTCGCCGTGATAGGTGATAGTGTTCATCGGGATATAGGTGAGGAGGTCGGAAAGCGAGGCGGGGGCGGCAATGGAATTATCCTTGTTGGCATAGACCTGTATCTGCGTGCGGGCCGTGCGCCAGATGCGCAGTTCGTCTATTTCTGCGTCTATGGGATTGCCCGTGGTGCCAAACACGAGATTTCCCAACTGGGGCATTCCGCTTTCGCCGGTGGCGGTGGTGGAAGCCTTCTTCATTCCGTTGAGATAGAGCGTCATCTTATTATTTTCCACCACCAAAGCCACGTGTGTCCACACATTGAGCTTAATTGACCTGGCAGGCGAGGAGAGCTGATTGTCGCTGCTCCAGCCGGCCTGCACCTGTCCGGAGGCAGACAGGCCAATAAAGAAGTGGTCGTTGTCGGAGCCGCTAATGCGGTTGTTGTCTTTGCCGAACACGTGGGGGCGAATCCAAAATTCTATGGTGCCTTGCGTCATTTGCTTGGTGATAGCGTTGGGCACCACCAGCATAGCGTTCTTTAAGTTGAGCACTTGGTTGTCGCCGGTGGGCATATCGATAGGCAAGCGGGCAATGTTGCTTTGTTCGCTCTCCACGGTGTGGCCCTGATAGTCGTAGGCGGCAGACACGCTGTAGACACTGTTGGCATCGCCCACCTTGTATCTTAGGGTGTTTGCCACACTGTCAATCTTCACGTTGTCTTGATATATATAATAATGTTTGAGCCTTAAAGACGAGGGTAGTGGAGCGCTCCATGTGAGGGTGGAGTTATTCAATTGCGCATTCACGGGGGCGTTCACCTTTTCGCCCGGCACAATCACGGATATAGAATAATAGGCATTGACGGCGGGGTCAAGGACGATGGTGTCGATGGGGAAAGGAATCTCCACGCCCTCGCCCGTATTGAGGTTATAATCCACTATCGAGGCCTTGCAGATATGCCCTTTGCCCAATTTCCCGTTTATACGGATGTTGAAGAAATATTTCAGTGGCTCGGTGTTGTCGAAACCGGAACTAAGGTCGGTGAGGTCGTAGCCAAATTCCATTGGTTCGTTGTGCATCTGTCCGTCCGCCCATTTGCCCAGCATAGGCACGGCCGGAGCGCCGCCGGAGCGGTCCTCGGCTCCATCGCCTGCGTTTTGGAACATAGCCATCTTCACTATGGTGGCCCCGTTGGTGGCGGCGGTGTCGTTACTGACGCCTGCGCTCAAGGCCAATTCGGAGCGGTGGTCGTAGTCTATCAGCAGTTTCAGTGTGCGCTTGGGGCGGAAATTCTTGCGAGCATAGGTAACGTAAGGATTCCACCAGTCGCCACTGGTAACCTTGCCCGTAACGCCGCCATAGCGGTAAGGAACGTAAGTCCATCCGCCGTTGCCCCAGTTGGCGCCCCACGAATTGGCCACAATCCACGCGCCCTTTTCGTCCTTCGACTCATCGCCGTAGACGCCATCGCCGTTGAGGTCAAATTCTATGCGGTCGTCATAACCGATGATGGTGAGGGCGTGGTTCATCGACTTGTCCCATTCCTCTATGTACTTCAGCCCTACCACACCGGCCTCATCGTTGGCGGGAGTGGACTTGATGGTGCCGGTGGGCGAGGATGCGCCCACGGTGATATAGCATACGCCGCCCGTGCGGAAGTCGGTATCACCGTTGTGATTATAAAGCCAGCGCTTTAGGGCCTGTCGGCCAGCCTCTGTGCCCACATGATTTGGGAAGGTATAGAATCCCTGTGCGCGATTAAACATGGCGCGGTGCCATTTGTCGTAGCCCTGCATCCATCCGGCCTCGCGATCTCGCCAATCATAGTATCCTAAAAGGGCGGAATTGGTGCGGCCGCCATAATCCGTAGCGCTGGGGCATCCGTTGTAAATCTCCACATCTTCTTTTGAGGTGTTCTGATAGGTGAGCAACCAACCAAAGAAGACGGCCATCTGATTATCCTCCAGCGACCCGTCTAAACCGCGCAGGGCATTGAGCTCGTGGGTGAACATGTAGCCCGTGAAGGCCGAACCCATGCACGACGGGCCTGACTGGTAGAAAAACGGTGGGAAATATTTGGTGAGGGCGTTGTTCCAGTGGTCGGGCAATTCATCGTTGGCGCCCGTAGCACTTGCGCTATTCGCTTTCGCCCACCCTGCGGAGCGGGCCGCGCCGCCTTGTGTGCGGATATTGCGCGCATTGCCGTTTGGCAAGCCCAGCTCATAGCGCACCGGCGGGATATTATCGGCATCGGGAATAGCGTTGTAATCCACATTCTTCTGTTTACGCGTAAATCGCTTCCGGATTACGCTTTCGTCTCCGTTCTTACCCGTTGCGCCACTGCCGGCGGTGGCGGCAGTCCCATTTTTGACCGCTGCCCCATTCTTTGCATCACCTATTCCATTCTTAGTGTCGCCAATTCCGTTCTTTGCGTCGCCAATTCCGTTCTTTGCGTCGCCCATTCCATTCTTTGCAACAATAGTCCCGCTTTTTGCGGTGACGGAATTATTGCTTTGGGGCGACTGCGCACTAATGGCAGTGCACATCATCAGTGCAGTGGCGCCCAACAGTATTTTTTGCATGCGAGAGAAGTAAGAGTTTTTCATTTTAGGTATTGGTGTTTTCAGTTTGTCAGAAGATGTGAGGGCATCTCACGAAAATTAATGCGGCAAATATAAATATTTCTTTAATAACAACCGACAAATACACCCCTAAATAATGTGTTTTATGCTTTTATGAACACATTTTAACGCAATATTCTGCACATATTCACTCTTTATTCGGTTTAGGCTCGCACATTCGCAGATAAGTGCGGCAGTGTCGCAAAAATATCCGCTGCATTGTAGTAATGGGACTGCAGAATAATTCTTTTGTTACACGCGATGTAGTGGTTGAACCGATAAGGGCAGGTTTCGAGGGGGCTTCAAAATTTGAGGTGCGAAAATTTGGGGTGCTTTATGTCTGTCCGCAAAAAGATATAGCAATGTTCTGAAATTCACTACAATAACCACACCTGTAATCGGCGGGCAGGTATGAAACCTGCCCCTACAGCCTCAATCAATGCTCTACAAAGGCAAACAATTCCTCTTTATTTACGCACGCAAATGCCCACAATGGCGTATCAAAACGCCTGATTAATGCCACAATTAGGCTGATAATACGAAAAAATAGCCTTAAGATTCCAAAAAATCCCGCGTTAGTTTGCGTTCACAGTGCTGTAACAATAACTAAACAGTACTGTTTAG
>CAZQVW010000120.1:3328-8501 GCA_964596865.1 uncultured Bacteroidaceae bacterium | reverse complement strand
CTACTGCGTCGGGCAGGTTGCCGCCGTATTTGTTGATGATGTCCACATACTTCTGGGGCACGGAGCTGGATCCGTGGAGCACGATGGGGAAGCCGGGGAGCTTCTTCTCGATCTCCTCGAGGATGTCGAATGCCAATGGGGGAGGAACGAGGCGACCGGTCTTCGGGTCGCGTGTGCACTGCTCGGGCTTGAATTTGTAAGCGCCGTGGCTGGTGCCGATAGAGATGGCCAAAGAGTCGCAACCGCTGCGCTTGGAGAAGTCGATTACCTCTTCGGGCTTGGTGTAGTGGCTCTCCTCGGAAGCTACTTCGTCTTCCACGCCAGCCAGAACGCCCAGTTCGGCCTCTACGGTAACGTCATACTTGTGAGCATACTCCACGCACTGGCGGGTGAGCTCGATATTCTCCTCGTAGGGCTTGGAAGAACCATCGATCATCACGCTGGAGAAGCCCATGTCCACACAGCTCTTCACCAATTCGAAGGTGTCGCCGTGGTCGAGGTGCAAAACGATCTCGGGGTGGTTACATCCCAGGCTCTTGGCGAATTCTACTGCGCCTTCTGCCATATAACGGAGCAGGATGGGGTTGGCATAGTTGCGCGCACCCTTGCTCACCTGCAGGATAACCGGGCTCTTCAGTTCGGAAGAGGCGGTGATGATGGCCTGAAGCTGCTCGAGGTTGTTGAAATTGAATGCCGGTACAGCATAGCCGCCGGTGATGGCTCTCTTAAACATCTCACGGGTGTTTACGAGTCCCAATTGTTTGTAATCTACCATGGTTTTATTGTTTTTGGGTATTTATTTTTTTATGCAACGCAAAATTACTATTTTTCCTCCTTATTGCTTTGTTCTACAAAGTATTTTTGGCCGTTGTTACAGTTTTTTATAATTGTGAATAGTGTGGGGAGGGAAGTATGATTAGTGGGCTTGGCAGAACGCGGATTTGCGGGCGGATTTATAATAGTGGTGGGCTTTTATAAAATCGCGAGGTGGTATGGCAAAATAGCGCGATGATGCGGAGGAAGAGGGGTGGAAGAGGGGCGGAGCGGGTGGAGTTTTAATAAAATAATGCGGCGTAGGGGTTAATTAAAGAAGTTCCACGAAAGGCCAAACTTGAGCACGAGCGGATTGACGGGGTAATGGGGCGGGCCGAAGGTGGTGCCGCCGTCTTTTGTGTAGTTGAGGTGGCTCACCATCACATAGAATCGGGTGTGTTTGAGGTGGAAATTAACATAAGCATTGATAATGGGATGGTCGCCGCCCACATTCACCAAATTCTTTGAGTCTTGGTTGGCAAACTGATTGAGCGCGGCGCTATATGTGGGGGCATAATATTTGGTGAAGTAGCGGATGTCGGCTCCCAGTTCGGTGGAAAGAACGCGGGCGATTTTGAATTTCAGATAGAGGTTGGAATAAAGGGTGAGCATGGGGAGGGGCAGAACCTCCTTGTCGGAGGTGGTTTGATAGACCACGGAGTTGTCCCAATGCACAGGACCGAAAGTGAAATTCTTGTCAAGCGCTATCACCAATAGGTTGATATTTTTACCAGACTGGCGGGGGGTGGCGCTAAGGGTGTGGTAGGTGGAATCGGGAGTAACGAGGTCGGCGGTCTGTGTGGCGAAATACGTGTATTTGCCGATGTTATAGGCGTCCACCGAGAGGCGCATATCCAGTTTCTTACTTTCCAAAGTGGCTCCAAAAGTGGTGGTTAATTGCTTGTCCATGTTGTCGTTGTCCCACATCAGGAAGTTGTTTTGATAATGGCGGTAGAAAAATGTGGGCATCTGGTTTAGGACGGCTCCCCTCACGCTCATTCCTAAGGTGTCGCCGAAGAATCTTACTGTGAGCTTGCCTTTACCGCGTAGCTCAAATTCACCCCAACTGTCGCCATCGCTGGAGGTCTGCGCTGTCAGCAGGTAATTGAAAAACTTACTTTGATGGCGGAAAATCTGGCCGCCCAAAGTGATGCGGTGCTCGTTGAAAGAGCCTGTGCCACTGAAATCGGGCATCTCATAGTGGTTGTAATCATATTTCCCGAAAAGGCGAATGCCCGCACTGAGGTATTTATTTAGTCCCTCGCTTAATTCCAAGGCCAAATAATTGGATACAAGTACGTTGCTGTAGGCCTCGTTTACGGAGTCGAGGCCAAAGAAATTGTTGGTATAGTAATGAGAGAGGTCTTCGTTGGCAATAAAGCGGCGGCGATAGGAACCCACATCGATAGTGTGGATAACGCTGGTAACGGGCACGAAGACCACCGAATCTTTCCTTACGTGGGCTTGAGATAGCAGGGCTTGCGGATTTTTCTGGTTGTGGGATTGATTGTCGCTCGTGGGTTGCTTATTTGATTGCGCCACATCTGCCACGCGGATAGCGCCCTCGATATTCCTTTTGGGGTGGAGACTGTCGCTCCCTGCCTGCAGGAGGCTGTCCTCCCTCGCTTCGTTTGCCAACCTTATGGAATCGCGGATAAACGCACTGTCTATCTTTACCACCTTATGATAGCCAATGCTGTAGCGATGGTTGAATTGTACGCCGTCATAGTGCATCTTGTTCCACACACGATTGAGCCTCGTGGGGATTTCCTTGCTGTCATAACTGGACGGGAACTTCTGCGGGTCGGTAACATAGTCATCATCGGTGATACCGCCGTTTTCGCGCGTCTTTAGATAGTTGGTGTAGATAATCCAATGGGCCTTGTATTTGTCGGTGAGGACAGAGCCATAGAGATTAAAACCAAAGTCCGCTGTAGACTGGTTGTCGTGGTAGCCGCGGCCGTAGATATAATCTATATTGAAGCCCAATCCGATGTTCTTGTTTACGTTCACTGCGTAATTGGCAATCAATCTGTCCTCGCCGTCATCGCTATCGCCGCTTTCGTGGTAGGTAATATTGGCGATGGGGGAGTAAGTATTTGTGAAATGCCACCCTTTCAGTTTGTGGATGAAGAAATCAAACGGTTGGCTGAAGATGTAGTAATTCATTTCCGGCCTAAGCGTGAACACGCGGGCCTGGCGCGGTGAACCGAGGTTGCCCAGCGAACTGTAGAAGCCCTTGTATCCCTCTGTGAACATGGTGTTTTGGAAATTGTGGGGCATGGTGTCCACAGGCACCGAGTCTGGCAGCCCCGACATCTCGTCCACAGTCCATGTGCGGATGCCGGTTTTGATGTCTGTCTTGTCGCTGTCTTTATTTCCCTTTTTGTTGGTTCGGCTGTTTTGGTTCACTGTGGCAACGCGGCGGTTTTGATTGTCGCGCACCACCTGCGCTTGGGATTGTAAGCCCAATAGCAGGATACACAATATCAATAATAGAGTTCTATTCATCTTTTGCGGTTGGGATATGGTGAGGACAGCGAAAGTGGTGGAGTTATGTCGTTGGGATATGGTGAGGACAGCGAAAGTGGTGGGTTTATGTCGTTGGAAAATGGTGAGGACAGCGAAAGTGGTGGGGTTATGTCGTTGGAAAATGGTGATGACAGCGAAAGTGGTGGGGAAATGGTGAAGACTGCGAAAGCAAGGGGATTATTTCTTCTTTGTGCCGGTGCGCGCCTCCACCACGTTGATGACGTAATCGCCCAGTTTCTCGCATTCATTGATGATATCGAGGTAATAAACGCCCACTTGGTAATCGTATAGGCCGGCGCCCACATCATCGATGTTCTGGCTTTTGAGGTCTTCGCGGTAGTTGTTGATTTCTATTTCGATGTTGGCCGATTTGATGGCGTCTTTCACAGAGCCGGTGGTGATGACCCTAAGCATTTGCTCCAATGCCGTGGAGGTGAGCCCAAACATCTGGTGGATATGGTCGATTTGGGCATCGGTAAACACGGCTTTGGCTTGGCGCTTGTGGTGGATAGTGCGCGCGATGGTGTAACACGAGTCGCCGATACTTTCTATCTCTGATACCTCCCTCATCATAGCGCGTATTTTGCCCTTGGTTTCGTTGCTGAGGCGGCCGTCCAATACTTCGTTGAGGTAATTAGCAATTTCTATCTCCATGCGGTCGCTGATGTCCTCGTATTTCTCTATTCGGGAATAGAGCTTGGTGAAATCCTTATCGCCTTTGGTCTCCAGCAGTTGGCGCACCAATTGGAACATCTTGTTTATCCTGTCGGCAAAGTTGTTGAGTTCTTTGCGTGCCTCCAAGATGGACAGCTCGGCTGTGGAGAGGATTCCTCCGGAGATAAAGCGCAAGCGAAAATCTTCGTCATCGCTTCCTTTTCCCTTCTTTTCGGGGATTACCCACAGCACAAATTTTTCAATCGGCTTGATAAACCAGATAAGTATCAGCACATTGCAGACGTTAAACGACGTGTGGAACGCGGCCAGGCACACGGGCAGTTTGCTTAGCGTGGGGTGGTCGAAATCCATGCCCACCAGTGAGCAAACCATGTGGATAAATGGTTTGAAAACTATCAGTACCCAGATTACGCCAAACACGTTGAATACCATGTGAGCCAAAGCTGCGCAACGGGCTTGGCGATTGCCGCCCAGTGCGGCCACGTTGGAAGTAACGGTTGTGCCCACGTTTTCGCCCAAAACCAAGGCGATACCCATATCCAGCGGCAGGGCGCCCGATGCGCAAAGGATCATCGTGATAGCCATCACTGCGGCAGAGGATTGGACGCACATTGTAAGCACTCCGCCCAGGACAAGGAAGATGAAATAACTGCCGTAGCCCATGCCGCCCAGTGAGGCGAAGAAATTTAATACCGTCTGATTATGCCCTAAATCCATGGCGGCGGCGTTTTCGCGCAATGTGGTGAGGCCTAACAATAAGAAAGAGATGCCAAACACAAACTCGCCGCAGTTTTTCCTCCCGCTGCTCTTTTGGAAAATAAGGAAGATGCCGACGATAAAGGCAGGGTAGATGATATTAATCATGTTGAAGCCAAATCCCGCCGACATAATCCACGCTGTCATGGTGGTGCCGATATTGGCGCCCATGATGACGGAGATGGCTTGCGCCAGTGTGAGCAGACCCGCATTAACAAAACTAACCGTCATCACGGTGGTCGCGGTGGACGACTGGATGGCGGCTGTAACAAAGGCGCCGGTCAGAAGACCGGTGAAACGGTTGGTGGTCATTGCGCCCAGCACGTGGCGGAGCTGGGGGCCGGCCATCTTCTGCAAGCCTTCTGACATGATCTTCATGCCATACATGAGCATTGCC
>CAZQVW010000120.1:0-3318 GCA_964596865.1 uncultured Bacteroidaceae bacterium | reverse complement strand
AGCATTGCCAGCGAGCCGAGCAACACGAAAATGGAGGAAACGGTAATCATCTAAAGTCTGTTTGGCAAAATATTGAAATTTGCTTACAAAATTACGAACTATTTGCCAAACGCCGCGCTTTCTGTAGAAAAAATTGGCAGAGGCCGCGAATAGGTGGGCCTAATTGAGCGGATTGTATAGGGAAGTCTACTAATGGAAATTGGGCTAACCACCCTAATTAGGACATCATGTTTCCTAATCAGGCTGATTAGCCCAATTTTTGTCTTTGTTTGTTCCGGTTAGTGTCTTTGTCAGGTCCGGTTAGTGTCTTTGTTTGTTCCTGTTAGTTCTTTGTCAGGTCCGCTCAGCGTCTCTGTTTGAAAAAGAGGCGTGCTATTTCTGGTCGCCGGTTTCGGGAGCCTTGTCGATGAGATCCATAAACTGGTCGAGCTTCGGCGTAATGATAATCTGGGTGCGGCGATTGCGCTGGCGGCCCAGCTCGGTATCATTGGAAGCGATGGGGTTGTACTCGCCGCGACCGGCTGCCGACAGGCGCTTGGGGTCTACGCCGTAGGTATTTTGCAGAGCTTGCACCACCGAACTGGCGCGCAAGGCGCTGAGGTCCCAATTGTTGCGGATATTGGGGCGAGAGATGGGCACATTGTCGGTGTTGCCTTCAATCAATACCTCATAATCCTTGTAATCCATGATAATCTTGGCAATCTTGCTGAGGGTCTGCTGCGCGCGATCGTTGATTTCATAGCTGCCGCTCTTGTAGAGCATATTGTCGGCCAGAGAAATATAAACCACACCCTTCAGCACCTTTACATCCACCTCTTGAAGCTCATCGCGGCTCAGCGAGCGGGTGAGCTTGTTGGTGAGAGCGAGGTTGAGGCTGTCGCTCTTGCTCTTCACCTCCACAAGGTGCTTGATATAGGCGTTGGAGGCGTTGATTTCGTCCACCAGTTTAGAGATATTTACATTGCTCTGTGAATTCTGGTTGATAGAAGAGTTGAGCGAGCGCTGCAGGGTGGCGTATTGCTCCTTCAATTCTGCATTACGCTTTTGCGCATCGGCCAAACGTTCCTCCAGACTCTTGGCTTCGGTCTGGCTTTTGGTGAGGTCTATCTGAGAAGTCTGATATTTGCCCTGAAGGGTGGAATACTCGTTTTGCAGAGCGGCATAATCGCTTTGCAGGCCTTCAAACTGCTTCTTGCTCACACAGCTTGTAAACACCAGCAATACCAATAAGGTCTTTGCCACAACCGCCGCAGCGGTAAACATGAAGGTCTTCTTCATAACTATTTAGGTTTTAAGTTCGTTTTAGAGTTTAAGTTTGTTTGTGTTTGATTTTAAGTAGGTTTTTGTCTGTCCAGACCACTTGTGTTTGTTCAGATTTCCGTCCGTTTGTGTGGCAAAATTGGTAATAACCTGATTAGCCGCCAAGTTTCTTGCTTATTTTTAAGTGCTAAACCTCTCTTTTTCTGCTTTTTTAAGAATACTTGCTCTCCATTTTACGAATTTTGGGGGCGTGGAGAATCTGTGATTGCGCTATGTTGAGTGGAGGATTCCGCCTTGAATGCAGATTTCCACTCATGCATATGCTTTTCCCCGTTGATAAGAACCGAAGTCTCTATAAGGGTTCAAGGAGTTGCATTCCAAAGGGAATGTTTGGCCTTTATCTTCTCAAATCACTTAGTCTTTCAGGCAATTAATTGGAACAACAAAGATTCCGTCCTCGCGTTGGTAGAGGGGGCCTTGCGCTGTAAGAATCATCATAAAGGCAGGGCTGCGTTCGGAGCTTTTTTCCGCAATTTTGTTCTTTAAGGTGGAGAGCGATTTGGCTCCATCTTCTATCAGTCGGTCTCCTCCGAGTTTTATTTCTACAGCTCCCCATCTTCCGTCTTCTAAATGTATGATAGCATCGCATTCTAATCCTGCTTTATCGCGGTAATGGCGTACTTCGCCGCCGTGTGTCTGCGCGTATATGGATAGGTCGCGGACAGCCATATCCTCAAAGAATAGGCCAAACGACTCAAGGTCGCGCATAAGGTCTTCAGGGAAAATATTCAATGCTCTGCAAGCAATGGAGGTATCCACGAAATGGCGCGTAGGTGTGGAGCGGATTGAGGTTTTGGAGCGGATATTAGGGTTCCATGCCTCTATATCTGATATTATGTAAAGGTCTTGTAGGGCTTCAAGGTAGTCGTCAAAGGTTTTGGTGTCCATTGAGCGCTCGTTGGTCTGTTTGACGTCTTCGATAATGCTTTGCTTGGAGGTTTCCGAGGATATATTTCTGGCATAACTGCGCAAAATCATTTTCAATACCTCGGGGCGTTTGTTGCGAAAGTTCTCGTTGTCGCAATCTTCGAATACGAAAAGACTGTTATAGTAGTTTCGCGTAACATCGAGGGAGACTGATTTGTCTGAAATGACAGAAATTGGCCATCCTCCGCGGCAAGTGAGAAATGCAACGTCCTGTAGGGTAAAGCCGTTGTTTTCGTCAAACTTCTCAAGGGGCTTGCCGTCAAATAAATCTATTAAGGAAACACTGCCTTTGGATTCTCCCGATTCAAATAGCGACATCGGGCGCATCTTTACGCTGGTTATTCTGCCTGCGCCGGAATGATGGATTTCTGTCTTGTCTACTGGTGTAGAACTGCCCGTAAGGATATACTTTCCAAACTGGTATTCATTGTCAAGATCCTCCTTAACGTAATTCCATATCTCTGGCACAGTCTGCCATTCGTCAATAAGACGTGGCTTGTCGCCCTCCAACACTTGTTGCGGGTTCAGTCGGGCTAATTTGATGCGACTATTTGTATTGAGCTTGATAAAACTCTTTTGGAAAAGCATACTTGTAGTGGTCTTACCGCAGAATTTTGGGCCCACCACCATCACTGCGCCGGAAGAGCGCAGGGCGCGCTCAATATCTTTCTCTACATACCGTCTAATGTATTTCATATTCTTTTCTTTTCCGAATTATGGTGCAAAGATAGCGCTTTTGTGTGCAATTCCCAAGATTGGCAGCAATAAATTCCCAAGATTGGCAATAACAAATTCCCAAGATTGGCAATAATAAATTCCCAAGATTGGCAATTTTGGGCGACAAAAAGGGGGGCGAACCTTAATTTAATTGCGAATATCCTATATATAAATAAGGTATATCGACTGTTTGAACATGTTTCTTGTCAGAAAAGTACCACTTTTGGGGGTAAAGAACAATCAAACCACGTGTAGCGGACTTCTTTTGCCCATTTCTCGCGAAAAATCCCCCTCAAAAATTCACTTCCAATCGTTTTGACTATCGTTAACAGTGCTGTAACAATAACTAAACAG
>CAZQVW010000119.1:5219-8566 GCA_964596865.1 uncultured Bacteroidaceae bacterium | reverse complement strand
TTAGTTATTGTTACAGCACTGTTAACGATAGTCAAAACGATTGGAAGTGAAATTATCTCGGGATTTTTCCGCCCCTTGTGCCGCTTTTTCCCTCTATGCAGGAAGAAAATTGAAAAATGCCCTAATCATTTTCCCCACATATCAAATTATGATATGTCCATTCCTTTTCTCATTCGTATAAAAACAAATGTAAACCGCCATTTATATAAACGACGGTTTACATTTATGAAATTAAGGTAAGTTTTCGGCTTAACAAAGAAAAAGCTACCGAATAATCTTTTTCTCAACCACGCGACCGGACGAATCGCTCACACCAATAATGTATGTGCCGGGGGTGAAATGAGAAAAGGAATAGGAATATGTGTCTTTGGCGTAGTCCACCAACATCCCATTGAGGCTATACACCGTTATATTCACCTTTTGCGGAGCATGCAGTCCGCTGGCCGTCCATTGGATTTCGCCTTTCATTTCCACATTAGGGATGCCCACTTCGTCATCATAGACCACGATGGGGAGATCAAAGCAAAACCCCTTGGATAGCTCGCCACACGCCGTGGGCAGCCCTGCCCACGCGTCATTATATACGGCGCGCAGGCGCAGACGGGTGTTCATTTGCGCATCGGCAGGTACAGTAAAGGAAATATTATAGTCGAGCACATCGGGATTGCCGGTGCGGGCAATGGCGTTAGTGCCAGCCACGCCGGTGGTGTCGATAGTTTCATCTTTGCGCGAACCAAAATTGCCATCGCCGTCCCAATCGGCGTAGAGGATTACGCGACAAAAGCGCAGGTCGTCGTCATTCTGCGTGCCTTGCAGACGAAGAGAGACCCTCTTGTCGGGCGACAAAACCACTGGAGCGTCTGCCAAAACATAGCCCTCCTTAGAGGGTGCGCTCCAACTTAAATCCACCTGTTTTTCCACTGCCTCGCCACTGATGGTGGCGCTTGTGAGCCAGCGCTTCTGGATGGCCGCATCGCGATTGGCTTCGCGCAATGTGGGTATGCAATAAATTTTTTCAGGCTTGATACTATCCGAACTGACGATGGCGAAGAAATCCAAACAGAAACCGTTGGATAGTGTGCCGCAATCGGTGGGCTCTGTGCTCCAAGCATCAGCGTAGGTGGCCCTAAGGCGAAGCAGTGAATTTTCTTTGGCATCCTCCGGCACCACAAAGGAAACGGTGAAATCCAACACATCGGTATTGCCCGTTGTCTGGATTGCACGACTGCCGGCCACGCCTGCGGTGGCGATATATTCGTCGTCGCGCGAACCGAAATTGCGGTCGAAATCCCAATCGGCAAAGAAAGCGGCGCGGCAAAAACGAATATCATCTTTGCCGCGAAAACCATGCAGATTAAAAGTTACGCGCTTGCCCGGGCGCAAGACAAGCGTCTGTCCCGCCTGGGCATAACCGTTGTCTGCCCCCTTTGCCCACGTCAGGGAGACGGGCTCGTCCACTGCCTCGCCGCTCACCCTTACGCTATCCACCCAACGATTGGCGTGGACGGTGGCCTTCACTTTGCCGGTAGAGATAGAAACCGTGGGCGTGCAATAACTATCGGCGGGCTCCAGCGGTGGAATAGGACTGTCGTTGAGGATTGCCTCCATCACGTTTACAAGGCGCGCAGAGGTGTTGGGGCGCGTCAGTTTGCCAGACCGAAATCTGGATAATTGCTGCTCCAAAGAATCCAACTTCGCGTGATTATCCGCCCACTGGGTGCGAAGAATGCGAATTTTCTCGGCCTGCTGCACGCCCTCGATGTAACGCTCGTAGCGTACGCTGGAACGCGGCCCCGGATAGATGCTATAATAATCGCCCGGGGGGAAGAGAGCGCCGCGACTGTCGATAAGAGGTTGGTCCACCCACTGCATCCACGCCCAATGCAGGAAACCCGTGAAATTGTTTGCTACTGCGTGGAGCGGCAGGTAGGCAATATCGGCGGGGTCGTTGTATGTCTCCATATTCGGGGCGAGGTCTGGGCAGGCGGTGTAGTAAGTGGTAACCCAATTGCTGTCCTGGCGGAGCTTCATCTCGCTGGCCGTGAAGCGCTGACCCCAAGCTACGCAATAATCCTGCAGCTTGCCGGCCAATTCGGGGTGATAATTGCCCGCCAGCGACATCTTCATTCCCGGCACAGTCTGCTGCAACAGATTATAAGCGGCCTGCATCACGTCCAGCGTGCGCTCGTCCATGGCAATGTAGGTCTTTTCAAACCATCCTTTCTCTTTCAGGTGCTTGGCAAAGGCGGTGAGGAAATTTGTCCACACTTCTTTATAGGTGGCACTGTTCACGGAAATTGAACCGGTCTCCAGCGTGTCGCCCCGTTCGTTATAATAGCGGAAATTCATGCCCCATGGCACCATTGAGAAGCAGCTGATTTTCTCATTGATGCCGCAAGAATCGCACAGCGAGACATAGTGGTCGAACACGGAGTAGTCGTATTCCCATGTGCCGTCATCTTTTTTGATAGAGCGGATCATCTCGTCGTGCTTGTCGATGCTTTGTTCGCCCCATGGCTCATAAAATAGGATTGCGGTTACGTTTTTCTGGCCGCAACGCGCCAGCATTTCCAAATATGGGCGCAGGGCATTGTAATGAGCCTGACTCCATTTCTTTACGCCGTAATAGCGCGCCACAGAGTAGGGCTGTTGCCACAAATTGGTCTGGAAAGCATATTGTGAGGGCAAGGGCAATTGCCTGTCTGCCACCACAACGTTTAGGTGCAGCGTCTCAACAGACTTATCTCCCTCGTTCACTGTGAGATTAAGGGTATATTCTCCCGCATTGGCCGATTGCGGCACCTCCAGCGTTACCCACACCGGCGAAGTTTCGCAGGCATGGAGGGATTTGGTCTGATTAATATCAATTACATCGGGAATATATGTGAGGGGCGTGTTCTTCTTGTTTTCGCCGCAGCCTCTTTTGCCATCACTGATGACATAATTCACAAAGTTGGCCTTGACTGCCCAGCCTTCGGGCGCATCGGAAAGGTTAAGCGTCAGATTTCCCGTCTGCTTTGCGCTAAACAGCACTGCCAACGCCCCCACGCGCTCGCCTTTCCAGGCGTAAATGGTGGTGTCGGTCTTCAGATTGATTGAAGGCACGGTGCGTTGTTCGTAATGGATGTCGCGCGAAGCCCACGATGCCTGCACACCATCGGGCAACTTCTGCCAATCGGATTGATTGCTGATTGTGGGGTTGAGCGGTTGGGTGTAAGCGCCCAAAGGATAGATGGTTTGGGCAAAAAGGGAGAGCGGGCACAACAATGCCGCCATAATTACAGATTTGAATTTCACGGTAAAAAGGTTTTTGGTGATATTATGTAAATTATTTATGGACAGTGGAG
>CAZQVW010000119.1:0-5119 GCA_964596865.1 uncultured Bacteroidaceae bacterium | reverse complement strand
GGTATGGCTCATTAAGAGAGCTCTTTTCGTGTTAATAGTGGAGCTTGAACGTGTTAATAGGGGAGTTTGAACGTGGTCATACCCACGTTATATTGGTTTACAGCGAAATAAATGGAGTCATGATTATGGGTGAGAACGTTGCGATACTCAGTCAATGGGCACGAAAGATAGATTGTGCGGGTGAAAGCCTCGGTATCACCGTTTTGGTCGTGATAAAGTAGGAGGTGGAGGATTTTAGTTCCGTCTTCTTTCACGGTGATGCCCCTATCCACGAAAGCTGCCGTGTGACTGAGCGTCTGACCCTGCACCAGCATTCGCGCATTGATGTATTCGCCGCCGCGCCAGATGCCCTGAATCCGACATGGGTCGGTCTTGATGTTATGCGTGATGGCGATCAACACGCTATCAGCCATTGGCGCGGGCGCGAAAGCGGGCGCAAAATTGGCTATCTCGCAATAGGTGCCGGTGCGCGTATAGATACAGATGCAGCGGTAGGTGGAATCGGGGGTGAGGCGGCCGCGGGTGTGCTCCAACACCGAGATTGGGTTCTGGCGAGTAGAGGTAATGGCCAGTTCGTCACCGTTGTCTAAATTCATAGTGGCGAGACGGCCTTCGGAATCCGTGATAATATCGGCAAAGTCGGTGATATAATTGTCTGCCCACGAGTCGTGGTCATCGCAGGCCGCAAGAATCGCGGTCGCTGCCACCACCAACATCGCCACAGGCGTAAATATCGCTCTTCTTAGTCTTATCATCTATTTCGGTCGCCGGCAACGGTGTGGCTTATTCTTATTTACTGTTTCCCACGGCCTTATAGTAATTTAACAGTGGGTTGGCATACATCAAAAGAATCATGTGGCGCAGGTAATCGTGGTCGGGATTGGGGAGATCCACCAGAGCTACCCTCTCTTCCACATAATCCTCAAAAGCCTTTTTCTCCAAATCGTTGTATTTGCCCATAGCGCTCCATTTATTATTGCCTTCAAGGAGGTCGGCGGCCACATAATAGTTTGGCCAGAGCACATAATTGCGATGAATCTCGGTATTGATACGGTCGCGCAAAAGGAGATAGATGTCGTTGTGGGGAGTGGAGGGGTCCAGCGTGGCGAGCCACGGATTCAGGCAGGGAGCAGTCTTATATACCACCTCGCCCTTAAATCCGAAGATGCCGGTCTTCATATTAATAAGGTCGTCATCCGGAGCTTTTTTGAAATCAGGATTGTCGCGCTTCTGCTGAAATTCCTTTGCCTTGAGGTAGTCGCATGGGTCGAACTCGTAACTGATGGCCGTGGGCACAAGGTTTAATTCTTGCAGCCTCTCCACCAGGTTGCCCTCGCCGCCCAATCCAAACATCTTGATGATACTGCGTTGGGTGATGTCGTTGCTGTCCTTGGCGCGGCCCTGTCGCTGGGCAATCCAGATGTTTTCCTTCTTCGTCTGCACGGCGTAGTGGATATAATTGCTGATTTGAATACTGGATTGCAGTTGCTGACGGATAGTGAGGCCGCGGTGTACGATAAATGACTTGTTCACCCTCACCAGCTTCTCTATCCACGGGTAGATGAGCAGGTTGTCGCCGATAGCAATCTCGGAGGTTTGCCCAAACCCGTTTTGCAGCAATAAAAGCGAGAGCAGTGCGCTATCGAGCACGATGTCGCGGTGGTTGGAGATGAAGGTATAATTGCCCGTCTTGTCCAGAGTGGAGCAATCCATCCTTAGGCCGGTGCTCTTTTGGGCCATCAGATTGGTGAGGAAGGGATAGCAGAAGGCTTTTTGGAACTCCAATGCCGATTGGCAGCTTTTGGCTTTAGCTACAAAGGCTGGGTACGGCACATTGGGGAAAACAGTTTGGATTACCTTCTGGAAATGAGGGTCTTTCGTCAGTTCATCTATCACTTGCGGCACCTCATGGTCGGTATATGGGCGGATGTCGTCAAATTCGTGTGGAATATCCATAAGGAAAGGAATTTAAATAGTAGTGAATGCGCCGAGGCGGTTATCGTTTATCGCCTACAAAGAAACGCATTTTTTCTGAAATAGCAAAGGGGGACTGCAGATTTTTCGTCCCTAAGCGTTAAGAAAAGCTATCCTCGATGATGTCGGCGAGCACCTGCGCGGGAGTCATCTTGGCAGCGCGGATTTGTTGGGGAATGAAACTGGTGGCGGTCATTCCGGGCGTAGTATTGATTTCGAGCATGTTGATAGTCTCGTGGCCGGCCTCCCCAGTCAGGATATAATCTATACGGATGATGCCGCGGCAGCCCAGCAAATCATAGATGGCGCTGGTGAGTTTGGAAACCCTCTCGGCAGTGCTTTCCGCGATGCGGGCAGGGGTGATTTCGTCCACCTTACCGTTGTATTTGGCATCGTAATCAAAGAATTCCTGCGTGGTAACCACCTCCGTGATGGGGAAAACATGAGCGCCGGCCTTGGTCTTATAGCAACCGCAGGTTATCTCCGTGCCTTTCATGAACGCTTCCACCATTACATCGTTGTCTTCGCCAAAGGCTTTCTGGAGGGCGGGGCGCAGCTCCTCTTTTGTCTTCACTTTCGACACTCCGAAACTGCTACCGTCGTCGGCGGGCTTCACAAAGCAGGGCAGTCCGATTTTCTCCACAATCTCGTCATCACTGACAGTCTGGGCTTGGGAGCGGCGGATGAGCATACTGTCGGCCACGCGCACACCGAGGGAGCGGAGATAGTTGTTGAGCACAAACTTATTGAAAGTGAGGGCCTCAACCAGTACATCACTGGTGGAATACGGCAGACGCAGGAGGTCGAAATAGCCCTGCAGGATTCCATTCTCGCCCGGAGTGCCGTGGATAGTGATATAGGCGTAATCGGGCTTCACCTTCTTTCCGTTGTCTTCAAAGGAAAAATCGTTTTTATCCACCGTGGCGCGACTGCCGTCCTCCAAGATGGCTTCCCATTTGGTTCCGGAGATTTCGATGATGTAGGGGAGGTAGGTTTCTTTGTCGATAAAGGAATAAATGCCATCGGCACTGCGCAGCGACACATCGTGTTCACTGCTATCGCCGCCGGCTACTATTGCAATGATTCTTTTCATGTTAAAAAGATATGATTTAGTGGTTGTTATAGTCTTTGTTGTTGTTGGCTTCGCTCCTCCCAGAGGTTGATGAGAGCCTTGAAATCGGGCGCGTATGGGGAATCGAAATACATCTGTTCGCCCGTGGTGGGGTGGGTGAAGCCAAGCGTCTTGGCGTGGAGGGCTTGGCGTGGACAGGTCTGCATACAGTGGCGCACAAACTGGGTGTATGAGCTTTCGCGAGTGCCGCGCAGTATCTCCATTCCGCCGTAGCGCTCATCGGCGAAGAGGGGGTGCCCGATATGCCGCATGTGAGCGCGAATCTGGTGGGTACGGCCTGTCTCAAGGCGGCATTCCACGAGGGTTACATAGTTGTAGCGCCTCAATACGCGCCAATGCGTTACGGCACTCTTGCCCACACCGCTGTCCGGCGCGAACACAGCCATGCGCAGACGGTCTTTGGGGTCGCGGGCGATGTTGCCTTCGATGCGCCCTTCGTTTTCAGTGAAATCGCCCCACACCAAGGCGTGATAGAGGCGCTGGGTGGTCTTGTGAAAGAACTGGAGGCCCAATTTTGTTTTGGCCACAGGCGTTTTGGCCACCACCAGCAATCCGGACGTGTCCTTGTCTATGCGATGGACAAGCCCCACCTCGGGGTCATTGATGTCGAAAGCGGGATTGTCCTTCAGATGCCAAGCAATGGCATTGATGAGCGTACCGGTATAGTTGCCGCACCCCGGGTGTACCACCATGCCTGCAGGCTTATTCACCACCATTAGGTCGTTGTCCTCATAGACAATATCGAGGGGGATGTCCTCGGGCTCAATGGTAGTCTGCATCCGTGGGCGATTGAGCATTACCGACACCACATCTGCGGGCTTCACCTTATAATTACTCTTCACCGGTCGGCCATTGACGTGGATAAACCCTGCGGTCGCGGCCTTCTGAATACGGTTGCGGGAAATATCCTGCAGGTGGACGAACAGAAATTTGTCCACACGCAGTAGACTCTGCCCCTTGTCGGCCACCACGCGGAAATGCTCATAGAGGCCGCCGCCCTGCTCCTCGTCGTCTACCTCGGTGGCGGATTGCGCCAAGCCTGTGGCGGAATCATCTTGCGTCAGGGGCGGGTTGTTGGGCATTATAGGTGAATCTATAGGCATTATAGGCGGGTTATTTGGTGGAATAGTCGTGATATTGTCTTTTTCTGGCGTATCCATACTAAAATCCCTCCATCACATCGCGGGAATAGGTGGTGGAATCGGCGGAGGGGTCGTCAAATTCTATCTCGTCCATCATCGTGTGGCCGTTGCCCACCACCAATGTTACCGGTGCGCTGATTTCTATCCTGGTTCCGGCACTGACATTATATCCTTTATACTTCACCGAGTAGACCCAATCCTTCTCGCCGTCAATATATTCCGGAGGAGTGAGGGTGAACCCCATGGATTTCAACCGTGCTTCGGCCTCACGCACCGACATATTGTCGCCGATGTCGGGCAACACCAATGAGGGAGCGCGGTCGGAGTTGATAGTGAGCCCCACCACGCGCCCCACCTTCACATAATTGCCTGCGTGAATGGTTTGCGCGCATACGAGGTCGGGTTGGAGCTGACGGTTGTAGATGGAATCGCGGATTTCTCCCTCCAACCCCAACGCCTCCAACCGCCGTATGGCCTGATCTGCGGTAAGCCCCTTGAGGTCGGGCACTGCCACCTCCTGTCCGTGGCGGGTATATATATCACTGCCCCAATAGGCGGCTGCAATCACCACCACCCAAACCACGATTATAACTATCACATTCTTCCACAAGGGGTATTTCTTCTTGGGCTTATCGCCGGCCCCTTTTTGCGAACTGCCGCCCTGCGCGCCACTGCCATTTGTGCCTGCAGAACCGTCTTCGCGGCCACGCCGCTTATCCTGCGGCATTTGCCCTTCTTGGGAAAAACTGTTTTTATCAGTACTCATCTTAATATTGCCAGTACTCATTATTATATATAGGCGTACCCCCAGTTATTTTGCCCTACACATTATTATATATAGGCATACTCACAATTATATATAGGCATACTC
>CAZQVW010000118.1:0-8573 GCA_964596865.1 uncultured Bacteroidaceae bacterium | reverse complement strand
TACTGCGCCTAATCTTGGAGGTACTGTGTCAAGCCTTGCCGATGCTGCGCCTAACCTTGCCGGTAGTATATGCTCCCCCGCGGGCAACGCGTCTGCGCCGCACGAAAATGGGGCTACAGCTGTGAGGGCTGCGCAAAAGGTGGGCTTGCCTAAACAGTTTATGGATTTGGGCGGCCTGCCGGTGTTGATGCGTACAATAAATGTCTTTGCCGAAGCACTGCCTAAGATAGAAATAATCCTAGTGCTGGGCAAAGACATAATCCCTGTGTGGCGCGAACTGTGCGCCCACTATCATTTTGATGCGTCCCTTTGCCGCATCGCCGAGGGCGGCAAAGAGCGTTTTTTCAGTGTGAAGAACGGATTGGCACTTATCCCCGAAGGCGAGGAAGAGGCCGTGGTGGGTGTCCATGATGGTGTGCGCCCACTGGTGAGCGCAGACGTAATACGGCGCGCTTACAAGGCGGCGGAGAATGCCGATGGGGTGGTGCCGGTATTAAAGAGCGTGGAGAGCGTCCGATTACTGGGCAGCGATGGTTCCTCGCGGGCGGTGAACCGCAATAATGTGATGATGGTGCAAACGCCGCAGGTGTTCCGCCTCTCTGTGCTGCGCCGCGCCTACAATCAAGAGTTTGCCGCCACCTTCACTGACGATGCCTCGGTGGTAGAAAGCGCGGGCTATTCCATACAATTAGTGGAAGGCAACCGCGAGAACATTAAGCTCACCACGCCTGCCGACCTCCTTTTCGCAAGAGCCATGATAGAGGAACGAATGGTGCATAAATAATGTAGGGGCGGATCAGGCATTGAGGAACGAAATGCCGTGTTATCCGCCCTACAATTGGAACGGTTGCTAAATGCAACCGAGACAATTGGAAATGAAAATATTGACGTGTGTGCGTGCCCTAACGGGCAATAGGGCGGATAACCGCCACCCCACTCCAAATAAATTTGTCGCAGAGACCCCGAAACACGCCGCTATGCGGCTGATTCGCCCTACCGGCTCAATCAAAACGGTGTGCGCCCTCCTAATAATTGGGAGGCTATACCTACCCTTTTAATTGGGTGAGGCGGGCCACTAATTTGCCGAGGATGTCAAACTCGATGTTTACCACCGTGTCCTTGCGGATGCTGTGGAAATTGGTGTGCTCAAAGGTGAAAGGAATGATGTTCACCTCAAATGTGTTGGCTGTGGGGTTGCATACGGTGAGCGATACGCCGTTTACGGTAACGCTACCCTTGTCTGCGCAAAAATAACCGTGGCTGACAAGGGCGGGGTCAATATTATATTGGAATGTGTAGGCGTAACTGCCGTTCTCGTCCTTGATGGCCGTGCATACGGCGGTGGTGTCTACGTGCCCCTGCACAATATGACCGTCAAACCTGCCGTTGGCCGGCATGCAGCGCTCCAAATTCACCTCATCGCCCACTTTCAATAGGCCTAAGTTGGTGAGACGCAGTGTTTCGTGCATGGCCAGGACGGTGTATTCGTCATTGTGGACGTCGGTGATGGTGAGGCACACTCCGTTGTGGGCGAGACTCTGGGCAGGCTTCAGTTCGCTGACAAACGGACAGGTGAGAGTGAAGATAATATTGTCTTTTTCGTGGGTGATGGCGCGGACTGTGCCTACGCCTTCGATGATTCCTGTGAACATAAGTTTAGAATAGGGTAGATTGTTAGGTGATAGAATAGAGTGGAATGCGAGTTGAGAGAATAGAGTAGATGGAAAGGTGATAGGACAGAGCAGAAAGATGAGCGCTGTATGGCCTTTCCGTGGTTATTTACCCTCTTCTTCCAAATCGTATTCGGCGCCGGGGACGATGCCGCCGAGGTCTTGGCGCAGCTCCACCAGTTGGGCGCGGATGTTGCGCAACATATCTATGGCCTCGTTGGAGCGATAGGCGCCGTCTTTGTTCTTTTTTAATACCTCTCGGGCGGCGGCAATCTTCATTCCGCGGCGCTTCACAAGGTCGTGGATGATGCCCACCAATTTTACGTCGTCTTTGGAATACTGGCGTATGCCGCGACCGGCGCGATGGGGCTTCAGTTGCGGAAACTCGCTCTCCCAAAACCTTAGTAACGACTCATTGACATCATACATGTCCGCCACTTCCTGAATGGAGTAGAATTTCTTCAGATCTTTGTTGGTATTGAGTGCCATAAATAGGGTGTTTTCTTTTTCCGGATGGTGCGCTTTTTGTGGCCGGTGGTGGCAAATTTATCGTGGCAGGGGCGTAATTTGTTGCGCCACGCACTTATTTTATTTGCTAATGGCCAAAAGCTTTGTCTTTCAGGTGCAAAAGTAAAGATTTATCACTAATTTTGCAGTTAAAATCTAATAAAAAGCAACTATGATGACTGCAAGAGAGATTAGAGAGTCTTTCAAAAACTTCTTTCGCGAGCATGGCCACACCATCGTGCCCTCCGCTCCAATGGTAATCAAAGATGACCCCACACTGATGTTCACCAATGCCGGTATGAACCAGTGGAAAGATATTATCCTGGGCATGCGCGACCCCGAGCCGCGCCGCCGCGCCGATTCCCAGAAATGTTTGCGCGTTAGTGGCAAGCACAACGACCTGGAGGAGGTGGGCCACGATACCTACCACCACACCATGTTTGAAATGCTGGGCAATTGGAGCTTTGGCGACTATTTCAAAGAGGGCGCTATCGATTTGGCGTGGGAATATCTGGTAGATGTCCTGAAGCTCGACCCTAAGGATCTCTATGTAACCGTCTTTGAGGGCGATCCGCAGGAGGGGCTGGAGCGCGATGACGAGGCCGCCGGCTATTGGCTCAAGCATGTGCCTGCCGACCACATCATCAATGGCAATAAACACGACAACTTCTGGGAAATGGGCGACACCGGTCCCTGCGGCCCCTGCTCCGAAATTCATATCGACTCGCGCACAGAGGAGGAAAAGGCCAACGGCGTGCCCGGTCGCGACCTCGTAAACAAAGACGACCCGCAGGTTATTGAAATTTGGAACCTTGTGTTTATGCAGTTCAACCGCAAGGCCGATGGCACGCTGGAAAAACTGGGCATGAAGGTGATAGATACCGGTATGGGCTTTGAGCGCCTCGTCAGAATGATGCAGGGCAAGCACTCCAACTATGATACCGACATCTTTCAGCCCACCATCAAAAAGATTGGCGAGCTCTCCGGATTGAAATACGGCGAAGATGAGAAAGTGGACATCGCTATGCGCGTGGTGGCCGATCATATCCGCGCCATCGCTTTCTCTATCGCCGATGGCCAGTTGCCCAGCAATGCCAAGGCGGGCTATGTCATCCGCCGTATCCTTCGCCGTGCCGTGCGCTACGGTTATACTTTCCTCGGTTTCAAGGAGGCCTTTATGTATAAGCTCCTGCCTGTGCTGATAGAGGAGATGGGCGATGCCTATCCCGAGTTGGAACAGCAGAAAATGCTTATCGCCAAGGTGATGAAGGAGGAAGAGGAAGCCTTCCTTAGGACACTGTCCACCGGTATCAATCTTTTGGACGGTATCATCGCCGATACTCTGAAAAAAGGCCAAAAGACCATCAGCGGTGAGCAGGCTTTCACCCTTTTCGACACGTTTGGTTTCCCGCTCGACCTCACCCAGCTCATCTGCGAGGAAAAAGGTATAGGGGTGGACACCAAAGGCTTTGATGCCGAGATGCAAAAACAAAAACAGCGCGCCCGCAATGCCGCACAGGTGGAGACGGGCGATTGGGTAGTCCTAAGAGAGGGCGAAACACAGACCCACTATTTGGATTATACCGAATATCGCTGCCATATCCTCAAATATCGCCGGATAGAACAGAAGAATACCTCGTATTATGAGTTGGTGCTCGACCACACGCCCTTCTATGCCGAGATGGGCGGCCAAGTGGGTGATACCGGTGTGCTGGAAAGCGCCGGTCAGGTGGTGGAAATCTTTGATACCAAGCGCGAAAACAATCTGCCTATCCACCTCACCCACCAGCTTCCCGAGCATCCGGAAGTGGAGTTCCTGGCAAGGGTGAATCTTGAGCGCCGCCGCGCCAGTGAAGCCAACCATTCCTGCACCCACCTGCTCGATGAGGCTCTGCGCGAAATCCTTGGCACCCATGTGGAGCAGAAAGGCTCACTGGTAACGCCCGAGGGCCTGCGCTTCGACTTCAGTCATTACCAAAAGGTTACCCCCGAGGAGCTGCGCGAGGTGGAGCGACTGGTGAATCAGCGCATCCGCCAAAATATCCCCATTCAGGATTATCGCGACGTGCCCTTAGAGGAAGCCCGCAAGATGGGTGCACAGGCACTGTTCGGCGAGAAATACGGCGACAAGGTGAGGGTGGTACAGTTTGGCAACAGCATTGAATTTTGCGGCGGTTGCCACGTGAAAGCCACGGGGCAGATTGGCCTTGTCAGGATTGTGAGCGAAAGTTCTGTGGCTGCCGGTGTAAGGCGCATCGAGGCTATCACGGGCAAGAAGGCCGAAGAGAGCATCTATAAGATGGAGGATATTCTTAATGCGATGCGTAATATATTGGGCCAGAAGGATATTCAGGCAGCTTTGGAGAAGATTGTTACCGAAAACTCCAGTCTCCATAAACAGGTTGAGGAATCCCGCAAACAATGGTTGTTGCGCGCTCGCGACCAGATTGTGGAGGCTGCTGTGCTCAACAAAGAGGGCATTCGTGTGGTGAAGCACGTGTTTGCTGCCGAGCTACCCGCTAATTCCGTTAAGGATTTGGCCTTTCAGGTGGCAGACATCTTGCCGGAGAGCACATTCTGCGTTTATGGCAGCAAATGTGATGACAAGCCCCTCATCACTGTGATGATTAGTAAGGACCTCGTAAAGGATAAGGGCCTCAATGCTGGTCAGCTTGTCAGAGAAGCCGCCAAACTCATCAAGGGCGGCGGCGGCGGTGCGCCCCATTTCGCCACAGCCGGCGGCAAGGATACCGGTGGCATCGATGCTGCTGTGAATAAGGTGATAGAATTGGCCGGACTATAGGCGCTCTAAGATTAAGATATGTCCAAATACATTCATCGCGGCGATATTGCTTTCGCCCTTTTGCTGGCGTTCTTCCTTTGTTGGGGCGCGGCGTTGATGATGGAGCCGGTCAGTGTGCTGAATGTGGCGAGGCTGGCATGGCGTCTCCTGCTGATGGCAGTATTGCTGGAGGTGGTGTTGGCGCTTGTGGCCTATCTGCGTGGTGGCAAGGGCTTGTTTGGGCGCAAGGCTTCCATGTTCTTTTTCTGGCGCAAATCGCTATCTATTTCGGTGGTGGTTTCGGCGGCTTTCACCCTGTTTTATGCGATTTATCTGCCCTCGGCTTATGTGTTTGAGCATTGGGTGAGGCTGGCGGTGATGTTTGTCTTGGGCGTAGGAGCCGGAATGGTATATCTGCGCTCGTTGGTCAGAAAAGATTGAATTCCGAATAGGGCGAAGCTGTGGCCTATCACTGTTCTTTGCTCCTCTCATCATGGATGAATGATTGAAGAAATCATGGATAAATGATTGAAGAAACGTTTCTGCGGGCTGTGGAGGAGGTATTGCCCTTTCCTCTCACAAAGGCACAGGGCGATATGGTGCTAAAATTGAGCCATTTCCTCTTTGCGCCGGTGGAACGTGGCGCCTATGTATTGCGCGGCTATGCCGGCACGGGCAAGACCTATGTCATTTCGGCTGTGGTGAGGGTCTTGAAGCAGCAGGGTAGGGATGTGGTCTTATTGGCTCCCACCGGCAGGGCTGCTAAGGTGCTTTCCCAGCACGCCGGATTTCCGGCCTACACTATCCATAAGATTATTTATCGCCAGCGCAATGCGGGTGACATCAATTCTTCTTTTGACCTCGATTTCAATAAGCATAAAGACGCCGTCTTTATTATAGACGAGGCTTCAATGGTGGCCAACGATGCCGTTGGTTCACCGGCCTCTATTTTCCGTGGCGGACAATTGCTGGACGACCTTATAGAATATGTCTATTCCGGCCGAAATTGCCGCATGATTTTGGTGGGCGACAATGCCCAGCTTCCTCCTGTGGGCGAGGACGAAAGTCCGGCCCTCTCTCCTTCGGCTTTGCGGGGCATGGGCTTAACGGTGAGCGGCTATCAGCTCACCACCGTTTGGCGCCAAGCATCAGAGAGCGGCATACTGATGAATGCCACCATGCTTAGAGAGCACCTTGCCCTCTCCACTACCGATGAGCCGCCCGTCATCAATATTTCTCATTACAAAGACGTAGTAAATCTCCCCGGCAATGAAATGGTGGAGGCCCTCACCGATGATTACGACCAATGGGGCCAGGAGCAGGTGGTGGTAGTTACGCGCTCAAACAAGCAGGCAGTGCAGTATAACCTCGGTATTCGCAATATGATTTTCGGGCGCGAGGGAGGGCTGGAGGCCGGCGATGTTATCATGGTGGTGCGCAACAATTATTATTGGACAGAACAACTGGCGGCCGACCTCAAAGATGAAAACGGCGGCGATACTCTCCCTATCAATTTTCTGGCCAATGGCGATATTGCCGTGGTGAGGGCTATCCGCGCTTATCATGAATTTTATGGCCTCCATTTTGCTGATGTGGCATTGGAATTTCCTGATTACGATTACTTTGAAATGGATGTGCGCGTTGTCCTGGACGCTTTGAGCTCGCCCACGCCCGGTCTTACCTACGAGCAGAGCCAAGCCCTCTACAACGGAGTGATGGAGGATTATGCCGATATTAAAAAGATGGGTGAACGCACGCGCAAGCTCCGGCTCGACCCTAATTACAACGCTGTCCAAATCAAATATGCCTACGCAGTTACCTGCCATAAAGCGCAGGGCGGCCAGTGGCGCAATGTTTATATTGATCAAGGCTGGCTTCCGCCCGATGGTATCGACCGCTCCTACTACCGCTGGCTCTATACCGCCTTCACCCGCGCCACCAGCCGCCTTTATCTAATCAATTGGCCCGAAGAACAAACGAGGTGATTCCTTTGTTGCGCCTCGCCTTTAATATAATGCGCTTAATCTGTGTTGCAACTATGAATTGGATAGCCAATTATCGGTTTGTTTTCTTTGCAGGCCGCCGTAAAAGTTGTATTTTTGCAGCGTGCAAAAACGTGGTCAAAACAGTTTGATTCTTCCCTCGTTAATGAAAACTATAATCGGCAAAATAGTTAGGATACTTTTCCCCTTTGTGTTGGGGGGAGCCATTCTTTATTGGATGTATCGCAATATAGATTTTCGTCAGATAGAGGACGTGGCGCTCCATCACATGAAATGGGAATGGATGCTCCTATCTTTTATCCCGGGCATCGGGGCGCAGGTGTTGAGAGCCCTGCGTTGGCGACAGACACTGTATCCGCTGGGTGTGAAGACGCGTGTGCGCGTGGCGGTGTGCTCTGTCTATCTTAGTTATGCCGCATCATTGGTGATTCCGAGGGTAGGAGAGTTTCTACGCTGCGGCATATTGGCGAAGAAAGATAATGTGCCCTTTGCCAAATCGCTGGGCACAGTGGTAACGGAAAGGGTGGTAGACATTATTATTATGGCGATGCTGTGCGCCGCGGCGATTGTTTGGCAATGGGGAAAATTCTCTGACTTCTTCGCACTGACAGGAGTGAGTTTCAGTGGCACGCTTTCCCGCTTCACGTCCACCGGCATATTGGTGAGCGTCATCTGCACGGTGTGTATCATCGTGCTACTGGTGTATTTGATTAAGCGCTTGTCGGTGATGCGCAAGGTGAAAGCGATGATGCAAGGCCTATTGGAGGGAATTCTCTCGCTGCGGGCAGTAAAGGACATTCCGCTCTACATTATTTATTCGCTGGGAATATGGCTTTGTTATTTCCTACATTATTACCTCACATTCTATTGCTTCGGCTTCACCGAAAATTTGGGATTGGCAGCCGGAATAGTATCGTTTGTAACCGGTTCGATTGCTGTGATTGTGCCTACGCCCAATGGTGCCGGTCCGTGGCATTTTGCGGTCAAGACAATATTGGTGCTTTATGGTCTGGGGGCCACCCAAGCCGTTATTTTTGCCATCATTGTCCATACCGTTCAGACGGGACTGCTCGTCCTGTTGGGCATTTATGGTTGGGTGGTTTTGCAATTCACGCCCTCGGTCTCTATTCTTGCCAATCAGCAAAATCAGCCCGACCAAACAGCTTTGCCTAATCATTCCGATTTGTCTGATTAGCTTGTCTCGCTTAATTAGCTCAATATCTTTAATAAAAACAATAACATTATGAAAATCTCTGAACTTCAGCCGCAGGGTATTTGGAAGAATTTCTACGCCCTCACCCAGGTGCCCCGCCCAAGCGGACACCTCGACAAAATTCGCGCTTATCTGATGCAGTGGGCGCAGGATCATGGCCTTGAGCATTTCGCTGACAACGCCGGAAATGTGATTATCCGCAAGCCTGCCTCCGCCGGCATGGAAGATCATAAAACCGTTACGATGGAGGCTCACATGGATATGGTGCCGCAGAAAGTGCAGGATTCCAATCATAATTTCCTTACCGACCCTATTGACACTTACATAGATGGAGATTGGGTGAAAGCGCGTGGCACCACCCTGGGCTCTGACGATGGTATCGGTGTGGCCACGGCTTT
>CAZQVW010000117.1:0-8578 GCA_964596865.1 uncultured Bacteroidaceae bacterium | reverse complement strand
GCACCGAAGGGAGCGTTGCTGCGCACCGTAGGGAGTGTTGCAACGCTCCGAAGGGAACGCTGCTGCGCACCAAAGGGAACGTTAGCTTTTTGTCGCACTTTTTTCGCCGCAAGTGAGGAAAAACGGGTGCGAGCGCGGGGAAATTCATTTTTCACACGAATTACCACGAATGTTCACGAATTATCATCAATTAATTCATGAGAAATCCGTGGCTAATTCATGGAAATTAATGTTCAATTCGTGATAATTCGTGTTTAATTTACGATAATTCGTGTTTAATTCGTGTTCAACTCATGGCAATTCGTGTGGAAAACGCCCATGCTGCGCCCATACCGATTAAGTCAATACATTTGCACGCATCGAAAGACTGTTTCCACTGTTTTCCGTCCTGCTCTCCCCCTGCCCGTCACACCTTATTTATATAAATTTGGGCATCGCCACATCAAAAATAGGAGAAAAGAGGGGCGATTAATGAAAATCTGCGTAATTTTGCAAGAACATAAGATAATATCCCTACCCATAGTTATAAGATATGTCATTGATTAAATGTCCAGAATGCGGTAAAATCTTCTCCAACCGCGCAGCCCACTGCCCACAATGCGGCATGCCTACCGCTGACGCACTCAGAGATATTGCCGCTCAAAACGGGGGCACTATCCCCACCGTAGATTTCGAGGGCAATGTGGTGGCGCAGGAGGACAGTGCCGCCAAGACCACATTCCCAGTTGCGCCGACCACTACGGAAAGCACTACCCCACCCGCCCCCGCCATTGAGAAGCCCCAATCCCCGAACAAAGAATACCCCCACACCACCCCCTCCAAGCCCACGCCGCCTCAAAGACCGCGCAGGCAGGGCAGTTTGGTGATGTATATCTTGATTGTGGCCGTGATAGTGCTGGCTGTGGTGTGTGTAGCCATGATAGCCAACAGTGGTAACGGCAACGGAGAATTTGGCAATGACGACGACAGTATCGGCACCGTCACCACCCTGCCCGCCGACACCCTGCCGCAACAGACGCAGATGACAGACGACATTCAGCCCGAGCCCGTGCGCGCCACCGAGGAGGAAGAACCGGAATATACCGAGGACGCCGAGCCCGCCACCACCGAGGGCGGCACCACCGCCGAGCCCACCACATCTAACGGCAACACACCGGCCAACAATACGCCGGCATCGTCCTCTACGCCTGCGCCCCAGCAGCATACGCCTGCGCAATCCTCCTCCTCTCCCGCGCAGAGTTCCTCCCACACCTCCCCACAGCAATAATTCCCTATCATAACCGGCCAGTATATACCTTATTAATATGAGCACCGACAGCGAAACCCATCTGATTCTGGACGAGGGGTTTAAGGAAATCGCCCGCAGATACCCGCCACAGCAGGACAGCACCACCATGACCGACATCCTGCTGCAGGTAAACACCGAGACAGGCCTATTCACCATCCTCAACGATGACGACGAAGAGATATACTCCGCCGTGGTGGAAGACTGGATAGAAAATGGCGCCGAAGAAGACAACCCCGACACCGATACGGCCATGATTCGCGCCGCACACACCCTCAAACACTATATCCGCGCCCACAAAGAGCAAGTGGACAACCTCTCACTGCTGAAGCCCTACAGTTTTATGCTTGTGGACGCCGACAAAGAGAGCGTGGAGGAACTCTATCTGGTAGACGACGAGACTATCGTGCTGGATCAGAGTACGCTAATGAAAGGATTGGACGAAGACCTTGACAACTTCCTCCAGAAACTGATGAAAGAATGACCCACCCACAAAAAGAAGCCATGCGCACAGGGGACAGCCCTGTGCTACACGTGCCCTTTGTGAGCGCAAAGGAGGTGAGCGCCAAGCAAATAGCCCGTCTGATGGAGGAAAACGGCGTGGAATGGAATAGGATTGGGCACACAGACTGGCCCGAGGAATATCCCTACGCCCCAATAGTCCACTTCCGCCTGGCCTACGGCGAAGAGGCACTGCTGGTGGAATACCGCGTAACGGAAAATGATACGCAGGCCGTGGCCGATAAAGACAACGGGCGCGTATGGGAGGATTCGTGCGTGGAAATGTTCCTTTCGCCCTACCCCGATAGCGATATATACTACAACCTTGAGGCCAACTGTCTCGGCACAGTCCTTTTTGCCAACCGCGGCGGCGGCAGAGATACGGAACACGCCCCTGAGGAGATACTGAAAGCCATCGAGCGCCACTCCTCAATAGCCCAACACGCTCCGTTGGCCCGAATGGAGGGCAAACAGACGTGGACTCTCTCTCTGAAAGTGCCCTACTCCGCCTTTTGGAAAGACACACAGCAGTTTCCGCCGCGCATGGCCATGCGGGCTAACTTCTATAAATGCGGCGACAAGATGGCGCGCCCTCATTTCCTTTCGTGGAGTCCCATCTACACCCCGAAGCCCAATTTCCACCTGCCGCAATTCTTTGGGCACATCGTTTGGGAAAGGTAATATCCGACCTATAATGCCTATAAAATGCCTATATTGCCTGTCTCAAACCAATAACGGCTCCTACAATACGAAGCAAAACTATCAAAACTTATAAACACTTACATTAATGAAAAAGATTTTCATCGTTGCTCTGACTATCGCCGTCCTCGGAGGCTTCCAGAGCTGCAAAAAAAGCCCCGACAGTAACGCAAAAGACTATTGCGCCACCGTAAAGACCCTGCTGGAAAACCGCGACATGGAGAAACTGCAGGAAGAAAACGCTAAAGCCCAGGAATATCTGCAGGGCCTTAGCCAAGAAGAGCAGAACCAGTTTATGCAGGGCATCCAGAAATATCAAGTGGAATACAAACTGGATTCTATCTACGGCCGCATGATGCAGGAGCAGGCCAGCCAATACCCTGGCGCCGCACAAGCTCCCGCCCAAGGTCAGGCACAGAGCGCTCCCGCCGGCGATGTAGACACCATCGATGCCACCGAGCAGGTGGAAGTGGTGGAGAAAGACGCCGCTCCCGCAAACACCAAGCCGTAAGCTCATTATCTGATAATAAAAAAGCAAGAGACGAAACTCCTATACCCCCGTCTCTTGCTTTTTCTTTTCGCAAAAACATTGGATTAAAGGCGTTTAGACTTGCTAACAAACGGCCTAAACACTTGATGGCGGTCATAACGTTCGGCGCCACGACATAATTTTTTAGCTGCATTACCCAAACGCGTGGTTGCGCCATCTAAATTCCTCTCATACCCCCTTTCCATTCCCTATCCATGAATCAACATTTTCATTTCTCACCATCTGTTTCCGGTCTACTCTTAATCATCTGTCTTTTGGGCGCTTGCGGCGGCCCTAAACACAAGACGCAGGAACAAATCAAGGAAGATTACCATAAATACCTCATCACGCCCGACCTCACCATGTGCGAACTAATGGGCAATGTGCAGGAGGCCGAATATCCCAATGGTTTCCTGCAACAATATGTGCCCGATTTGCCCGCTCATCCCGACACCGTGTTTTTTATGCCCGACGGAATCTCCGGTTTCCACATCGTTATGGGCAATGACAGCCTACTTTGCGTGCGCGGCACCGGTGGCGAGCTCATCGGATTCCAAAGCAACAAGCCCACCGGCAACAAACTGGATTGCCATTACGCAGACGACCGCAATGTGGACTATTGGGCGTGGTATAGCGCCGCAGGCGACAGTCTTATTATCCGCTTTAAAAAAGAGGGGCGTCAGATTTCTTCGTTCAGCGTGGAGGGCCACAAAAATCTCACCGGTGGCACCATCAAAAACATCCACACCGATGACCTCGGCAACTGGACAGAGCGCACCATCACCACCCATTACGCCGATGGCACCACTCGCACCCAATCCCAGACCCGCAAAATAAAATATTATTAGGATTTCCTGCCCAGCAACATCCAGAAAGATTGGAGGTATCCCGCAAAGTATTGGTCTTATCTAAAGGTAATTGCAAAAAAAATCGCCATTCCTGTTTTTATAGGAATGGCGAACTAAAGTATTAACCCAGCCGCACTATTTCTTTATCTTCAAAGAAGCATTGGCGGCGCTAATGATGTATATTCCTGCGGGCAGGGACGCCAAAGAAAGGGAAGCACTGCCGCCTTCGTCGGTTTGGGATGTCAAAACCTCGCGCCCCGACATATCACACACCTTTATGGGCACGGACTTGGAGAACCCTGCAAACAAAAGGGCGCCCGCTTCATTTCTTATACTGCCAACTTCCTTGGAGACGGGCATCACAGCGGTGGGTTCGTCGGAAAAGACAAATTTATCCAACTTGGCCAGTTGATAGGCCACCGTCTCATTATCCGTTCGCAGCATCACAAATCGATTGTTGGCCATAAATGTAAAGCGCGGGTGGTCGTCCATGGCGTAGGCAATCTGCGCACCGTCTTTTTGATAGAAGATAACGCTGACTATCTCGCCTGTGTCCGCGCGGGACGGCAGGCTTGTGGCACACAAAAGTGTCATCCACAAAGCCGCCAGAGCCCCGAAACCAATTAATCTGTTTTTCATTCTATTTCAAGACAATTTATTCGTCCGCATATTCCACTATCACCTTCTCCATTGCCTTTTGCAACACATTGGCCATCATCTGATAACCGGCATCGTTGGGATGGAGGGCCACATCGATGCTAAGGCGAGCCAGATTGTGCTGACCGCCGCATTCATTAAAGAAATCTGCCACGGGGAAACCCTCATAGGCGGCTATCTGCTTGATTATATCGGCATAATCCTTAAGATAGATACCGTTTTTGGCGTCATAGCAGTGGTCGGGCAAGTAGCCGGAGAATCCATAACCCTTTCTGGGAGTGCAGAGCACAATCTTGGCATCCGGATTGGCGGCGAAGATAGTCTCTATCAGGCGGCGATAGGTAGCGGCGAAGGTGCCGTTGTTGGTATTATTGATATAATCGTCCATAGTGCCCACGGGAGTGGAGTGTCCCCAGTCGTTGATGCCGTGCTCGATGGTGTAATAATCGGCCTCCTCCACATTTTTGATAGCGGAAGAGAGTGTGCCGCCGTTTACACCCTTGTTTACCCACGAAGAGAACTTCAGTTGCTCCAACAAGCGCGTTTCATAGCCCTTGGTGAAGTGGTTGGGGTGGTCGTTATACCAAGTGATGGACGTTCCCAACGCACACCATTTGGCATTAATCTTGCGCGGGCCGCTCACGGCGCCACCTCCGTTGTTATAGTCCACCGATTTTGTACTGAATGTTACACTGTCCACTTTGGCGGCGTTGAAACCGGTGGATTTTTCACCTTGGTAAACAGTGAAGCTCTGCGCCGAAGCGCATAATGCCACACACAGAACTGTAGCTGAGAGAAAAAGGGATTTCATTGTGATGACTTTTATTAGTGTTTAGTTTTATTTGATTCTTATCTTTTTATTATTAACGATATAGATGCCCGCCGGCAAAGCAATTGTGGTTCCGCCGCTCACAGTTGTGTTCACAATCGTGCGCCCAGCCATGTCACACACCTTAATGCGCATTGGCTGTCCCTGCGGAATGAGAATACCGCCATCGGTGGGCACAAGCTCCACGCCGTTCTCCTCTACAGATGACGAGGGGATGCCGGTGAGATTCTCGCTCAAATCCAATCCGGAGATAATGAGGTACTTCTTACTTTTGGCCGAAGCCAGCGTGTCGATAGCGAAAGAGAAATCGCCCTTATTATACAGGGCAGTGTCGGCGCAGGTGAAGTAGCCGCGCATGGTAAGCGGCGTTCCGTTTGTCCAAGCCTCAAACCCATTGCCCGCATAATTGATAATCCACGCCCTATCCACGGGCTCGTTATTTGTCTTGGCCATAAAGGAGTAATTACCTTTCACCACAGGAGCCACGCTATCGGTGGGCAATACCTTTACGCCGTGGCCGAAGAATGTGAGCGTCTGCCCCTCCAGCGACTTTGCGCCGTAAGCCTTTCCGGGCACGGCCAGCGCATACGGCGTATAGGCCTGAAGTTGTGCGTCTGCCAATTTAGCAAACTGTATCTCGCCATCGTCCACACCTGTGTACTCTCTCACCATAATATCGCCGTTCTGCGAGGCGCTCTCTATGGCAACAGCTCCGTTTTCGGAGGCCTCAACGGAGGACACAGCGAACGGCACGGCCACCGTCTGCCAACCGCCCTTCAGTGTGGCGTAGGCGGGAGAAATAGTGAGCTTTGCTTCATCGGCCGTAAACGCCTCGGAGCAAAGGAACGGCTCGTCGGCCAAATCCAACTGCTCGCAATGGCCGTCTACCACCACATTTCTGCCCTCCAGTCCCTGCGAAGCCGTAGCTATCAATAGACAATTGGGCTGCGAACTGATAGAAAGTAAGGTCTCTGACGTACAGAGGCTGTCTAAATGGGCGTTTCTCACATCAATAGCCATAATATTCAGTTGGCCCACCAGAGCGGCCTGCGCCTTAATCCAATTGAGGCGCACGGGCGAGGTATTGGTGCTATCGCCCAGCACTATCGAGGGGTCTTCCACCACCAGAGTGTGGTTTACCAACTTGGCAGCGCTCACAATATTGATACTGTCAATAATATCCTTGCTCACTGGCTGGAACTGCCAGTCGTCGAAAGAGTTGAGGGCGTTTTGGCTGTAGTAGCGTCCCACATAACCCTCACCGAACGTGTAGTAAGTATATATGGTGGCGCGGTTACTCCATTTCCATTGGCCCTCGCCGTGGATAGTAAAGGTCTGAACGGTGGTGGGGGCATCGTCCATCGTAATGCGGTTGTCATCGATGGCATGCCCCACGTAATTGCCCGTGGCCAGGCTCTTCACATTCCATCCGCCTTCGGTCTTCTCCACGCGGAAGATATTGCAGGAGAGGGTGGAATCCATCGTGTGCCAACCTAAATAGCCATCGCCGCAATCATACACGCAAACAGTGCGCCCTTGTTCGGCGTAGGTCTTATCCGCACTGACAATGCGGTAATAACCATCGGTGAGGGGGATGGGCGAAAGGGCGAGAGCATGGTGATAGGCGGAATCGAGGGCGTCTATCGCATCGCGGTATTCGCGCCGAGTATTATGGGAATTGATGGCTTTTGCCTTAGTCAAAGCCTCGGTGTAGGCAACCACCTCGTTTTCCTTATAATAGCCGGGGGTGTTGCCCGCAGGCTGATTCAGATTTCCCCAATCGGCGATGGCCTGCTCCATCTCGCCAGAGATATTGAGCGAGGTCTCACCGGTATAGAGATTCCACGCAGGCCACATCTCATTAGTGGGATAATTTGACGAAGAAATGTAATATACCTGCGGATAATCGCCGAAGCGGGTGAGGCGAAACCAAGTGCCATCGGCATTGGAATGCTGCACCACCACGGCGTTCTCGTTGCCGTAGCCCTTAATCGAGATTTTGTCGTGGTCTTTCACCTCATCGAGCGTGAGGATACAAAACGCATAGGCTTTACTCTTGTCCGACACCATGCGCTTGTGGGTCTGGTCGATACTGGTGATGGTGTCCGACACTCCGAAATACAATCCGGTCTCCACGTGGCGGAAATAATAGGTGGGCTTATCGGTATAGATAGCATCGTTAGCACCGGTAGCCTCCAATTGCCATAGTGAAGCCTCGCTCTTCTCCATATCATCGGCCATCACTGCGTTTTGGTTCTGATTTTCGGGGTGAGCCACCATAAAACGGTTGCGATATTGCGTATGAGCGGGCTCCAGCATGAATGTGGCACCGTCTTTGAGGTTGGCAACCGAAATAAGCCACCACTTTTTGCCGCCCTCCACGTAGGGCACGCGCTCGTATACGGTCTTTAATTCCTCCAAGGCTGCGGCGTAATCGCCCGTACCGGTGGTCAATACAGCCTGCGCCTTATCCAGCGCCCCTTTCAGCGCCGTGCGCTGCTCTTGGTCAAACGCAACGTCATCGTATGCACTATCCGTCATCAGCGCATACCGCTCCGCCACATTATTATAATATGCCTGCAGGTCTGCTTTCTCGTCGCCGAGCCCCACAGACGCCGCCTGCGCACTGTTCGCCGTCATCATACCGGCACACACGGCCACAAGCGCCACTGTCAGCCACATCGAATTACCCACCGCACGCACTGGGCGTTGCCATGCACCAGTTATTGCAGTTTTTGTATCCATTACGGATTGTTTCACACAGCTCAAAGCTGCTTTTGCACCGCCAAAGGCTGCGTCCCTGCCCATTACAAGCGCTTTAGCACCGCTTACAGCTGCCGTTACGCCACGCGTTAATGCTTTCGCACCACTCGCTATTATTGGGATTCTACTTTTGGAAGTTTTCTCCACGTTTTTCATAGTTTGTCTTGCTATATTCATCGATTTTATACTGTTAATTCATAGTATGTTTCATTGTTATTCATAGCATTTGAGGCCCGCTCTCTGCAAAAGAACTCCTCGAACGGTGGCAAAATTACTAAAATCTTATAATTGCGCGTATAAATGCCCCCCTTTTTTTATACAAAAATTCATATAATTGTAATCAATCATGTACGTTTCATCTAAAATTAGTTTCAATCCCCCCTCCGCAGGGCTGGGTCCTTGGCCTGCGGAGGGAGGAATGAAAGGAGAGCTAATTCATTATGATTGTTGTTTGCTTTTCCAATTCT
>CAZQVW010000116.1:0-8599 GCA_964596865.1 uncultured Bacteroidaceae bacterium | reverse complement strand
CTAAACAGTACTGTTAACTTATTGTTACAGCACTGTGAACGCAAACTATCGCGAGAAAAAATCACGAGAAGGGGCGATTTATGGGTAAAACCACGCAGTCCATATTAATAAGGTAGGGGAATATATAATAAGGTGGGGCGCATGTATAATATAATTAATGTAAGGCCTATATATAATTGCGCCACTTGTTGCGTTTTGGGCTGGTGCATTCGATGAGCTTTACATTTTTGTTTCCTTGAACTCTGTGTATATTTTTTCGATTTTCTTTTGGAGTTTTCGAAATAAACGATTAACTTTGCATCGGATGCGAGTGCTTACAAAGCGCGATAACTTCAAGCTGCACCGTCCCAATGAAGCAGTAGTCTTGTGCTACTGCTTTAATTGTTCAAGGAGGCTAATAATATTATCTTTGGCAATATTGTCAGCTGTTATGAGGACAGCTTTTTTAAGGTAAGGCTAAATCGATACATTGTGTGTACATAAAAAGGGGTTAGAGGCCTCGTTTCGTAACGATTTGTTAGGAAAAGAGATAAAATTGACACAAAATTGAGTAAAAAGAGGAAGAAAGGTTGGTGTTTCGCAAAATATGATTAATTTTGGCGGGCTATTTTTGGGATAATATGTAAAAGACATTATCCGTCACAAAGAATAGTAGCGCATGAACAAAGAAAGAACGAATACCACGAAGAGACGGACGCTTATTATAATAAGGTAGACGGACACAAAAGAGAGGAAGAACGAGATTAGGACGAGATTGACGGGCAGAAGGAAGAGACAGACGCATATTGTAATAAGGTGGGCGGACATAAAAGAGAGGAAGAACGAGATTAAGACGAGACAGATGAATACGAGATAGAGGCAAGCATAAATAAAAGAGGAACAGACCGATACAAGATAAGAAATAAAGTATATCACGAAAACACAAAACCACGACAGAGAAAAGAAACACAATAAGAATATGAAACACCTACTTACAACCATCGTTGCGCTGGGCGCGACACTACTGTGCGCAGCGCAGAACACCAACTACGGCCAGTTGCCGCAGGGCGATTGGTACCCGGGGTACAACAAAGGTACACAGAGCACGGTGCAGACTGGCGCAGCGACCTCAAAGGGGTATGGCAGTAGAGCGAAATCCGCCAAATATGTGGTGGATGCCTCCACCCTACCCGACCATTTCAATAACGCAGACTATCGCTACTTCCCGCCAATCTTTTCGCAGGGGAGCTTTGGGTCGTGCGGTGTAACGAGTCACGTGGGTTATATGATGACATCGGAGATGAACGCCGTGCATAACACGGATGCCTCGTTGGAGGAGAACCAGCTTTGCCCGATGTTTGAGTATATCTTCACATACAACGGCCCAGGCAAAGACGAGATGGGATTGTATGTAGGCTACCCCACAGCCGATGTGTATGGCGGGCGCTATCCGGGCAATAAATACGGCGGTTATGAATACGATTCCGGCGTGGCCGGATGGATGCAGGGATATGACAGTTGGTATAACGCCATGCTCCACCGTATTGGTTCGTGCGAGAACTTCAACGACGGCAACGGGCATAATTACAGTACCGATCCCGACGGGGATGGCATAGATTTGATAAAAGGCTACTTGTATAACCACCTTGGCGACCCCACCTACGGCGGCAGGGGCGGCATCTTCTGTATGGGCGTGGGCATAGCTCGCTCCGCGAGGGCAAAAGTGCCCACCACTCCCACAAACTCGCAATACGGATTCGCTGGAAAGGAATATATGCAGCATTGGAATCTGGATTACGGCGATCATGCGATGACCATCGTGGGGTATGACGACAGAATCCAGTTTGATTTGGACGGCAACGGCATCGTGGGCGAGAAAAACAACCGCTTAGGCCAGAACGAGAACGGTGCATGGATAGTGGCCAACACGTGGGGCGAGTGGGCAAACGGAGGTTTTGTGTACTGTCCATACGCAATGGGCGGCGGTGTGTCTAACGCCGTCAGCCTGCCCGCTCCCGCATCGTCAGCAACGAAAGTGTATAAGGAATATGCCGATGGCAGCAGTAATGCCGACAGCGTAAATTATAGCACAACCAACAAAGTAACAGTATATAAGCCTAAATGGTTTTGGGAGCCGTATATGTATCACTACCGAGTGGACTATAAGCCCACGCGCACGATGAAAATCAAGATGGAATACATACATCGGTCGGAAATCAGCGTGGTGGTAGGTATCAATAGCGACACCGCCGCCGCCCTGCCCCAAAAGACGTTCAAATTCCCGTACATCAATAATACCGGCGATGGTTCCAAAACGAATCCGGCCACGCCGCTACTGGGCCAGTGGGCCGATGGCACGATGCACTACGAGCCAATGGAATTTGGAATCGACCTCACCGACTTGACAGAGGGGTATGACACCAGTAAGCCGCTGAAGTATTTCCTTATAGTCAATAGCAGTAGCGATGCGGGCAAGAACAAGGGAAAAGGACAGATTATTAGTGCCAGTGTGATAGACTATGAGTTTGACGACCAGGGCATCGAGACACCTTTTGCGGAAAAGAATGTGGAAATTCAGACGGGCGGCAAGCAAACGAGGATTGCCACCGTGGTGAGAGGCGAGCAATTCAACGCCCCACTCAATTTGGCCTTCGCAAACGGCACACTCAGTTGGGACGCTCCCGCTCATGGCATCTACACTCCCAACAATTACTATATATATAAGGATGGAATGCTGACGGATTCCACCGATTACAATACCAATAGCAAAGCCATTGAAGAGACAGACGGCACGTGGACGGTGAAATCCGTTTATTTGCTCAACGAAAAAAAGTTTCTCTCCGCCGCCAGCAACAGTGCAATCCCCAGTGTGGCACACAATTTGCAAGAGATATATGATAGTGCGGCCATATCCGTGAAAGACGGCGGATTTTATGTGCCCGATGTGGCCGACGCCACTCATGCGCAATATACGGTGGAATTCTGGTTCCGCCCAAGCAAACTGCAAAGCAATGGCGACAGACTGTTCTACAGTTCGTGGGGCTCAAAATACAGAATGTACGCAGAAGCCAACGGTAGCATCGTGGCAGGATGGGCAAATATGGTGTCAAACGGTTCGCGTATCGCCACTGCTGCAAACTCTCTGAAGAACGGACAGTGGGCTCACATCGCCCTTGTCATTGACGGCAAGAAACATACAATCTATGTCAATGGAAAGCAGGCGGTATCGGCCACTACGGTGTCTAACAATAGTGGATTTCCCAGTTATTGGAGCAATAGACTGTATTTCGGCGATGGAAAATCGCTCAACGGTAAGATCGATGAGTTGCGCCTATGGACTACCGCGCGCACTGCCGACCAAATCCGCGACAACTACCGCACCCCCATCGTTAATCCTAAAGAGACGGACGGACTGGTGGCTTATCTCAAGGGAGATATGTATGAAGAGGGATACTCTGATGACAACGGACTGGAACAAAAACGCTGGCGAATAAAGGATTATGCCAACGGACACGATGCATTTATAGTGGAGGGAAGCGCAACGGCGGCAGAAGATAGCGTGAAAGGCTACGCCACCATCACGCCCTCAACCTCTATCACTCCAACGGTGAGCATCAGCGGTCCGCAAACAGCCTTCATGGGCGAAGCCGTGTCATTTAGCGCCAACGGGTCGGTGGGATTGACCAGCTATTCGTGGAAAGCCACAGTAAGCGAGGGGCAGGAGAAAACTGCGGTGGTAACAAAGCCCTCGTTTGTTTTCACCAGCAAAGGTACACACACCATAAGTGTAACCGCCACCGACATCAACGGACAGACGGCCAGCGCCTCCACCACTATTGAGATTAATGACATCACCCCAACGGCAGAGTTCGTCTTGTCGGCCGACACGGTGAGCACGGGGCAGACCATCAGTTTTATTTCCAAGAACCAAGCCCCGGGCTGCAGCTATACATGGACTTGGGACAAGGACGCAAACGGACGCACAACGTCGAATATGACCAACGCCTCCACGGTTTATGCAGATGACGGCACACACACTGTTACGCTCACCGTTACCGGTAGCGATGGCGAGGAGTATTCCACCAGTAAAACCTTTGTTGTATCGCTGGTGGAGCCCGTAGAGGGACACCTAATCTCGCCCTCCACCGTGATGAAAGGCGAAATAGTCACTCTGACGGACAAGAGCACCAACCAGCCCACTACCGGGCAATGGGCGTTCCTGTCCCCCAATTCGTTCTTCCGCATAGACGGACTTTCGGGCCAAGTAGCGCCGGCCCACTCCGGCGTCTACACGCTGACCCACACCGTGGGCAATCGCGTAGGCGAAGTGTCCGCCATATACAACAACGCACTGGTGGTTTGCAACGCCGATAGTCGTTATGGCCTCAATTTCTATGGCGCCAACAACCAGACAATGACATTTAGCCTGCCCGAAACTACGGCTATCGCCCGTACGTGGACGATTGATTTTTGGGCAAAGGCAGAAGAACTGGCCGCATCGTGCCTCACCATCAAGGCACAGGGTAATAACACCAACAACACCCTATTGCTCGTGGGCAACGCCGTGGGCAACGTCACGCTAAACACAAAAGACAAGACCTCAACACTGGAGGGCGTATACAAACAAGGGCTTTGGCACCACTACGCTTTCTGCGCCAACGGCACGAGCATCACAGTCTACGCCGATGGTGCAAAAGTGGGCGTGCTCACATCTTCGCAGAGCAACTATTCCTCTATTCTCAAGGACATCACCATCGGCGGCGACAACAGTAGATTCTCTATCGACGAACTAAGAGTGTGGAACAAGACCCTCACAGAAAACGACATCTTGGAATACGCCAACCAGCCACTGACAAAGGAGAAAATGAACGCTGCGGGGAATAACCTATTGGCTTATTATAATTTCAATCTCTATAATACCGAGACACAGTTTGCCGACAGCACCGCCAACGCGGTGAAGGCCACGCTTAAGGGCTTTGATCAGACCTACGCATTCTTGAGCGAATCGAAAGGCGTGTTTAGTCTGGATCTCAATACCGCCGAAAACGAAAAACTGGTGGGCGAAGAACTCCCCCGCACGCGTTTCAAAGTGGTGGATTACAGTGATAGCGCTCCCAACGACGGCGACCCTTCGTATGTAATCGATGGAAACCCCGATACCCACTGGCATAGCCAATGGAAGTCCGGCCCATATAATTACATAGGCTACCCACATTATATCACGCTCTGTAGAATTGGAAAAGACTCCATCCAATCCCTGCAAATCTACTATAAAGACCGCAACAACAACTACCGCACATCGTCCGTAACGGTGGAGGAAAGCGATGATAACGTGAATTGGACAGTTGTGGACAGAAACCATCACGTTTTCTCATTCCTCAGTCAGAATCTGGTGTTGCAAAAGGCTGCCACGAAGAAATATATCCGCCTTACGTTCAATACCGGCTACGGTAGCTACCTCTGCATTAAGGAGCTCCGCTTCTATGGCAATCTCCACGCCGTAAAGGATTTGGAGAACGCCACCAGTGTCTACACTATCGCCTATTCTAATTCCTCTAAGGGCGCACTGTATGAGCGGCCGTTCGGCAATTCGCGATTAAGTGTGGCAGGAGCTTCGCCAAACACCGATGTAACCTTAAACGAATGCGACCCCTACCAGCAATGGGTGTTTATAAAGGGCGATACTGCCACCTATCTCTATAATGTGGGCTCTCATAAATTTGCAAATGGCACCACTATGGCCAAAGGCGAGGCCACGGGCGTGAGCATCGCCAACGGCACTAACGGAAACGTCAATCTCACTGTGGGCGACCACACCTATCAGAGCGTTAAGATCTTAGAAGCTCCGGAATACGTCTTTACCGACGCTGACAGGAAGCAGGCAATCCTACAGTTGAACGATACCAACAAGGTTAGCGAGCGCAACATTACTTTCCGCATCGTATTGGGCGACACCACCTACGCTGAAAAGAGCGAGAGAGTCGTAAACGGTGCGTGGCTTCCCGACAATGTTATGCCAGCAAGCATGTCGGCCTATAAAAACGACTTTGTGGTATTCAGAATAACGCCTACACCCATCAATAACGACACCACTGTGGTGGCGACCTACGATGGGCCTATCCAATTCTCCGAGAGTTTTGCCAAAGCAGTGTGGTATCGCCTAAACTTCGCCAGCGCCAGCAATCTTGGCATCGCCTATAATCCAAATCACAAGAGCGGCACCTACACAGACGGCAGCAAAAGTCTGTCCGCATACGAATTAGTGGGCAATGACTGGGACAAGAGCGCAGACAATTCGCTTTGGGCCTTCAGCGGTTCGCCCTATTCCATGCGTATTTGGAACAAGGGTGCAGGCGCTGCCTTTGAGCTCCATTATAACAGCAATGCCGGCGGCGGCGTGGTGATGGAAAAGAAAACCCTCAACAACGCCACAGGCGTATGGGCGATGAATAAATCCGGAGATGGGTTCTCTCTGAACAATGAGGGCAACACAAGCAGTAATACCTACCTCTACGCTCGCGCTCTTAGCAACAGACAGCAGGGATTAGGCGTATCTACCGGCACCGCCGCCCGCCAAAACGCAAACGCCCGCATCCAAGCCACGGAGATAGAGTATGAGCCCGATATATTCCAGTCGCTTCCCACGCTATCCAACACCCACTGGGGCAAATACATCGTGGAAGGCAAAAAAGGCGTGGATCTCGATGCCCTCGTAGCCAAATATGAAGACAATCCCTCGCCTACAACATTCAAAGCTGTCATCAACGGTATCAACAACTACAACTTCGGTACCGCCATCTCCGGCTCATTGTTTGCCGGTAGCATTGGATATGTGGCCATTCAGGATTCCGCCCTTAAGCGCAACTTCTCTTTTAGCGGCAATAACACCAACCTTAAGGTAGCTGCCCTTGCCAGCGACCTTAACAGCGTCAGTCAACTGTGGCAAGTGAGCTCAACCTCCCTCGGCAAGGTTTACTTAAAGAATGCCAACACCGGCACTTATCTCCATTCGGCCACCCAACTGTCTGACACGCCCACAGAATGGATAATCCAGTGGCGCAACGACGACAACGACTTGTTCACTCTTAGCAACGGCAGTTCACGCATCGGCATCAGCGGTAGCTCATTGGCTTTGGGCGCCGCCGACACCACGCTCACCTACGCCGAAGTGGATACGTTCACTATCCCGTTGGAGGCCATCGGCAACAAGACCTACGGTTCCGCCTACCTGCCATTTGCAGTGGAGGTGAGTGGCGCCAAGGCCTACACAAAAGCGGTGGTAAGCACCAATGCCAATGGCGACACTATCACACTCTCCAATGTGGCCACAGTTATTCCTGCCTACACGCCGATGATATTAGTGGGAGCGAACGCCGATTCCATCGCCGCTACATTCACCATCCTTGAAAACTCGAGCGCAACAGACGCCCCCACCACCGACGAAACTAACTTGCTTCGCGGCACCACCATACCGATGAAATGGACGTCTACCCTCTACCTTACATTCGGCAAGCGCAATAATTCCCCTTGCTTCTACAAGACCATTATGTCTAACCTCCCTGCCAACCGCGTCTACATCGAGGCCAACGGCCTCGCCTCCACACTATATAATATCCTCACCGTTGATGACGAGAAAGTTACCAGTATTAATGACGCCACCATCAGCATCGGTTCCGACAATGACGGCATAATCTACGACCTCCAAGGCCGCCGTCTGGATAATGCCCGCCGCGGCATTAACATCATCAATGGCAAGAAAGTGATTGTCAAATAAAGCGTAACCATAGAGTATTTAATTAAGGCCTTATTAAGCATTTAATAAGGTCTTCAAGTAAGCTCTCAAGAACATTAAACCCTATTATTAAAACTGAGCGGTTCGCAGAAATTGTCTGCAAGCCGCTCTTTTCATTTTCGTAAATCAAAAATGAGATAAAACCAGACAAAAGGGCAATGAAACTGCAGAAAAAATCATTTTTTATCGAGATAGTTATTGTTACAGTACTGTTAACGCAAACTATCTCGGGATTTTTGAAAATTATCTTGGGATTTTTTCGCAGCAGCAGGCCGAAAAATGAAATTATTGCGACTGAATTATGGCAGAGATTGAAATGCCTGTTACATAGATTTTCGCTAATTTTGCAATACCAAACTTTTCTTGCCATGTTACAGCAGATGAAATACCCTATCGGCGTGCAGGATTTTGAAAAAATCCGCACAAATGGTTATGTCTATGTAGATAAAACTGACCTTGCTTATAAACTTGCCCAAGGAGGCAGCGTGTATTTCCTTAGTCGGCCGCGCAGGTTCGGCAAATCGCTGTTACTGTCTACGCTGGAGGCGTATTTCCTTGGGAAAAAGGAGATATTCAAGGGACTTGCCATGGAAAAATTGGAACACGAGTGGCCGAAACATCCTGTGCTCCATTTAGATTTGAATATCGGCAAGTATAATACTGTTGAAGCACTGGATAGTATTCTTAACAACTTTCTGACTACACAAGAACAGATTTACGGTTCTTTTCAATCGGAAGATACACCTGCACTCCGCTTTGCAGGAATTATTCGTCGCGCTGCGGAAAAGACAGGGCGCAAGGTGGTGGTGCTGGTGGACGAATATGACA
>CAZQVW010000115.1:0-8758 GCA_964596865.1 uncultured Bacteroidaceae bacterium | reverse complement strand
AAAGAACCGAATACATTATATAAAGAACTCGGTACGCAATTATAAGATCTCGATACGTTATAATAAGAGCTCTATACAATATAATAAGTACACGATACAATATAAAAAGAACTCAATACATTATATATATGTCTGCATACATAGGTTTTGACAATGTTGAGATGACCAACCTGAGAGACTCGCTACCAAAGGAGTTTCTGTGCACAAATGACACGGGGGCATACTGCTGTACGTCGATTGTGGGGTGCAACACGCGCAAATACCACGGATTGCTGGTGGTGCCTGTGCCGGAAATAGACAACGAACTGCATGTGCTCTTGTCTTCACTGGACGAAACTGTGATACAGCACGGAGCGGAATTTAACCTAGGCGTACACAAATATCAGGGCGACAACTACAGTCCGAAAGGCCACAAGTATATTCGCTCGTTTGAGTGGGAGGCTTTCCCTACTACCATCTATAGAGTGGGTGGCGTGTTGCTGAAAAAGGAGATCCACTTCCGCCGTAGTGAGTCAAGGCTTATAATAAGGTATACGCTGATAGATGCGCATTCCCCCACAACGCTAAGATTAAATCCATTCTTGGCTTATAGGTCTGTTAGGGAGTTTACCCACAAAAACAATGTGCTCAACGGGCAGGTTACGCAGATTAAGAACGGAGTGAAGATGTGTTTGTATGCTCATTACCCCGAAATCTACATGCAGACCAGTAAGAAATCCGATTTTGTGGGCGTGGGCGATTGGTATATGGGGTTGGACTACCCCATCGAGCGCGAGCGCGGTTATGACAGCAATGAGGACCTCTATCACCCGGGTTATTTTGAGATGCAAATCAAGAAAGGCGAGTCTATCTGTTTTTCCGCCGGCATTACGGAGATTGCCCCAAATACGCTCAACCGCATAATGCACATCGACCAGACCAACACAGAGCCGATGGACTCATTCTATAACTGTCTCTGCCACTCCGCCCACCAGTTTAGGTTGCATAAGGGTGGCGAGAACTATATTATTGCGGGGTATCCGTGGTTTAAGTGCAGAGCGAGGGATTTATTTGTATCTATGCCCGGACTGACGCTCGCACTGGGCGATACAGAAACGTTTGAGCTCTATATGAGGACGGCGATGAAGGCTCTGCATTCGATTGTGGAGAACAAGCCCGTGGACGTGGAGATTTATGAGACGGAACAGCCCGACACCCTGTTGTGGGCACTGTGGTGTATTTCGCAATACTACCACAAGGCCGACCATAAGCGCGCCACCCAGTTATATGGCAGCATCGTGGAAAAGATGATGGACTATATAATGAAAAACAAGCACCCCAATCTCTTTCTCCACGACAACGGATTGCTCTATACCAACGGTAAGGACAAGCCTGTAACGTGGATGAATTCCTCTCACGACGGGCATCCCATTGTGCCGCGCTCAGGATATATAGTAGAATTCAATGCACTGTGGTATAATGCGCTACGCTTTTATGCTGAAGTGCTGAATGAAAAAGGCAAGGAGTATGAAGCCCAGAAGATTGGCACATTGGCCGAGAAAGTGGAGCGCTCATTCCAATACGTCTTCGTCAATGATAATGGCTACCTCTACGATTACGTGGACGGGCATATGGTGAGCTGGGAGGTGAGGCCGAATATGATTTTTGCTTTCGCCTTGGATTATTCGCCGCTGACGCGCGAACAACAGAAGCGCGCATTAGATACCTGCACTCGCGAACTGCTTACGCGTAAGGGGCTTCGCTCGCTCTCACCGAAGAGCGGCAGATACCATCCCTACTACGCCGGAAAGCAATGGGACAGAGACGAGGCCTATCATCAGGGCACGGCTTGGCCTTGGCTCACGGGATTTTATCTTGAGGGCTATCTCAAGATAAACAAGATGAGCGGATTGAGCTTTATAGAGAGGCAACTGATTACATTTGAGGAGGAACTCCACTATCACGACCTCGGTTCTATCCCCGAATTGTTTGATGGTAATCCTCCGTTCCACGGTCGTGGCGCAATTTCCTTTGCAATGAACGTAGCGTCCATCATTAGGGCAATCCGATTGCTGGATACTCACAATCAGGAGCTTTATACTACGCAAGTGGAGGTGTAGCGCTTGTCTGCTCGCGAAAGAATAGAACAAAAAGGCACGAAGAACAGACACAACAACGCGCATCTTAAACAAAAACATTAATCACTGAATAATAAAGACTCTCATTATGAAAGTTTTAATGTTCGGATGGGAATTTCCCCCGCATATCCTCGGTGGCTTGGGCACAGCCAGTTATGGCATCACGAAAGGCTTGGCGCAACAAGGCGACATGGATATTACTTTCTGCCTGCCGGCTCCGTGGGGCGACGAGGATAAGAGTTTCCTCAACATCATCCCTATGAACCATGTGCCGGTGGTGTGGCGCGATCCCGACCCTCAATGGCTGGAAGGCAGGTTGGGCAATCAGATGACCACGCAACTGTATTATGACTTGAGGGCACATATCTACGCCGACTTCAGTAATATCGGCACCAACGACATCGGGGCGATAGAATTCTCCGGCAGGTATCCCGACAACCTGTATGAGGAAATCAACAACTATTCTATCGTGGCCGGAGTGGTGGCCCGTCAGCAACAGTTTGATATTATTCACGCCCACGACTGGCTCACATTTCCCGCCGGCATCCACGCCAAGCAGGTGAGCGGCAAACCGCTGGTGATTCACGTCCACGCTACGGAGTTTGACCGTTCACGCGGTCATGCCAACCCTACGGTATATGGTATAGAGAAGGATGGTATGGATCATGCCGACTGCATCATGTGTGTGAGCGAACTGACGCGTCAAATTGTGATTAATCAATATCACCAAGACCCGCGCAAATGCTTTGCCGTGCATAACGCCGTCTACCCGCTCTCACCTCATATTCAGGAGATTGTGGATAAGCGCGTCCCCTTTGAGCAGAAGAAAGAAAAGGTGGTAACATTCCTCGGCCGCATCACGATGCAGAAAGGGCCGGAGTATTTTGTGGAGGCCGCCAAGATGGTGATTGACCGCACGCGCAACATACGATTCTGTATGGCGGGCTCCGGCGACATGATGAACGACATGATAGAATTGGCGGCCCACCGCGGTATCGCCGACAGGATTCACTTCCCCGGGTTTATGAAGGGCGATGCCGTTTTCGAGACCTATAGCTATAGCGATGTCTATGTGATGCCGTCTGTGTCCGAGCCTTTTGGCATCTCTCCGCTTGAGGCTATGCAATCTGGCGTGCCCAGTATCATTTCAAAGCAATCGGGCTGCGGAGAGATACTGGATAAGTGCATCAAAACCGACTACTGGGACATCGAGGCCATGGCTGACGCCATCCATTCGCTGTGTACAAACGATGCATTCCATAATTACATGCAGCGCGAAGGCCGCGAGGAGGTAAATCAGATAACGTGGGAAAAAGTGGGACAACGAATACGCGCCCACTATAACCGCTTGTTAGGACTATAAGGCCTACCCTACTCCTCGCCTATGCTAAAAGCAAAACTATTAAACAAATACACTATTTCATCTCCTTGCAAACCACTCTATTCAGAACAATATGAAAACTATCTGCCTATATTTTGAGATTCATCAGAATATTCATCTCAAAAGATACCGCTTTTTTGACATCGGTACCGACCACTATTATTATGACGACTACGAAAACGAGCGTAGTATCACCGAAACTGCCGAAAAATCCTATATTCCCTCGCTCAAGACCCTTATCGCAATGGCCAAGGAGAACAAAGGTTTCTTTAAGTGCTCATTGTCTATCTCCGGATGCTCCATAGAATTGCTGGAAATCCATTCGCCCCAGACTATCGAGCTGATTCAGCAACTGCTGGACACCGGTTGCTGCGAATTGCTGGCCGAGCCATATAGCCACGGCCTCGGTTCGTTGGCAAACGAGGCTTCTTTTAAGGACGAGGTGCGCCACCTGCAGGCAAAGGTGAAGAATGTATTCGGGCAGGAGACCAAGATTTTTCGCAACAGTGCCCTAATATATACTGATGAAATCGGAAGAATGGTATACAGCATGGGATTTAAGGGTATGCTGGCCGAGGGCGCTAAACAGATCCTCGGTTGGAAGAGTCCTCACTATGTTTATAGCAGTGGTGGCGCGCCAAAATTGAAGCTCCTATTGCGCGACTACGGATTGAGCGAGGACATCTCCTATCGATTCAATGATTCCAACTGGAGTCAGTACCCGCTGTTTGCCGACAAGTATATGTCGTGGATTGCCCAGCAGCCGGAGGAGGAGCAAGTCTATAATATCTTTATGGAACTGTGCGCATTGGGCATCTTCCAGCCGTTGAGCTCGAATATTTTGGAATTTATGCGCGCTCTGCCTGCCGAGGCTCAAAAGCGCGGCATCACATTCTCTACTCCTTCCGAGATTTGCAGCAAGTTTAAGGCCACCGACACATTCTCATCGCCATCGCCTGTGTCTTGGGTGGACGAAGAGAGAGATATTTCCCCATGGCTTGGCAACGATATGCAGCGCGAGGCTTTCCATAAGTTGTATAAGATAGCCGACCGCGTGCGTATCCTCAAAGACAAGCGCATACTGCAGGATTGGGACTACCTACAGGCCACAAACAACTTCCGATTTATGTCTACCAAGCCCAGTAGTAACGGAGCGTACCGCGGAATTTATGATTCTCCCTACGATGCGTTTACCAACTACATGAATATCATCTCAGATTTTATCACTCGCGTCAATAACTACTATCCCGATACCGACAACGAGGAGCTCTCCGCCCTGCTCACCACTATCCGCAATCAAGAGGACGAGCTCACACTGAAAGACAAGGAGATAGAGAAACTAAGAAAGACCGTACGCCTGCTGAACAAGGGCAAAGAGAAAGCCAAGGCGCACAAAACCTCAGTTAATGCCAAAGGTGCGGCCAAGGATAGCGACACCTCAAAATCGAAGGCTGCGGAAAAAGCAAAATCTACAGACCCAAAGTAATGGGATAGACAAGGAACGGGATAAAGATTGGCAATAGGGCGAGAAAAGCGGTGCTAAAAGCAAGGCATGAAACAACGTATAGTAAGGTGTTGGCTGCCGCAAGAGTTTTTTAGCAGCCTATAAATCGAGATTCAGGTCTGCGGAGGATTATCTGACAGCGCCGCCGGTAATTTGGCTAAGCGAAAAAGTGGTGAACATCATTTCGTAGCCGCCGTTGGGAGTGTATAAATCTTCCCAATAGAAAGCAATACGACCGTTATCCAGTTGGATCATGGTGGAATAAGCGCCATCGCGGTCAGAAACGAGGAAATAGCCATCCCAATGCGCGGCAAAGGCTTCGGGCGACTGATAGTCGACCTCACTGTCAAGCACTTTCCAGAAAATGCAGACGTGAGTGCGCTTCGGCCCCAGAGGAAGACTCTGTAGAGCCACATAGACAGGCTTTTTGTTGAGAGAAAGGCGCGCAGGCACAATAAGGATTTCTCCGTTGCACACGTTTTGCTTGCAGAAGACACCGCCCTCAGTTTCGCCGGAACCTACCGCGTTGCCCCATTGCCAGTTGTTATTGCCGCGCTGGTCGTCTTTATAGATATTGAAGTAGCGGCCAAGATTAGGCTTATTATAGGAAGGGCGACTGCTAAGGAGAATATTGCCATTGGGCAGTTCGGCAATCTTCGGTTCATCGCCATTGGGCGCAGGTGAAGTATGGATAGAACCCAAAGAATGCCAAGTATCGCCGAAATCATCGCTGTATACCACACGGTTGCCTCCAGGACGAGCGCACAACGCGGCGTAAATACGATAATACGGGCCCTCCTTTATTCGCGTGCTTTGACAAATGCGCCCACTGCCAAAGAAAAGGCTTTGTACGGGGCCCAACTGGGATTTGTCGAAGAGACTATAAATCTTTTCAGTGATTTCCACGGGAGCATCCCAAGTGCGCCCTTCATCGTGGCTGCGAATGATGGCCACGCGATTGGGATTAGAGCGGGTGGCACCTCCATAAGGCGTGTTGCCCGTAACACACACAATGAGCACCTCCTTGCTCTTCCTGTCTGCCACGATAGCGGGATCGCCATAACCGCAGCGAGTATCGCCCTTTACACCGGTGCCCTCAGCTACAACCTGCTCCTTGCTCCAAGAAAGACCATCGTCTGTGCTGACACGGGCGCGGAGATCCACTCTTCCGAACCCTATATCTGAATGACACCATCTATAATCGGCCACTGCAATCAATCGGCCGCTCTTTGTTTGCGCCATAGCGGGGATACGGTAGGGCACAGGACTATCCTGCGTGGAAAAAAGTGTCTGTGCTGAGTGATAAGGCAGGATTGTTGATGTGTTTGTCTGCGTCTGCGCGTTTGAAGTAAAACAATCACTAAAAACCAACGGCGTCAGAACGAAAAGAAGTAGTAGGATGGCAATAGTGCGCATCATGATTTGACGAAAAGCCGTGCTGGGGAAAGGGATGTTTGTCATGTTAAGAAATATATTTTGTATGCGAAGATAAGCATTTTGATACAGAAAAGATGTTTTGTTTGCGCGAAAGTTAGTAAAATCAGTCTTTTATGTAATTTGTGGTGGCAGATTGATAAAATTTCCTTAATTTTGTATGGCATAAGATATGAGCCGCATGGCGTATCCAGAACGCGTGCGATTCATTCACGAACCGCAAACGATTATAAACTACTGTATAAAACTCAAGATGAAAACAGACATCCAGATTGCGCACGAGACCACTCTGCGCCCTATCAACGACATCGCCTCAGACTTAGCGCTGAAGCCTGAACAGGTGGAGCCCTATGGTCGATTTATGGCTAAGATTGATATTTCCGCTATTGATGAGGAAAAAATCAAGAAGAGCAATCTCATCCTGGTTACGGCAATATCGCCCACAAAGGCAGGTATTGGCAAAACCACAGTCTCCGTGGGGTTGGCGCTGGGGCTCAATAGGATTGGGCAGAAAGCCATTGTTACGCTTAGGGAGCCTTCGCTGGGCCCCGTGTTTGGAATGAAAGGTGGCGCGGCCGGTGGCGGCTATGCGCAGGTGCTCCCGATGGAGAAAATCAACCTCCATTTCACCGGCGATTTCCACGCCATCACCTCTGCCCACAACACTATTGCCGCCCTTTTGGACAATTATATTTATCAGCACGCCCGCGAGGGCTTCCGCCTTAAGGAAGTGCTGTGGAAGCGCGTGCTGGACGTAAACGATCGCCAGTTAAGAAATATAGTTACGGGTCTGGGCGGAGCCACCAACGGACTGCCTGCGGAATCGGGCTTTGATATTACTCCTGCTTCCGAGATTATGGCGATTTTGTGCTTTGCCAGTTCTGTAGACGACCTGCGCCGCCGAATTGGTAACATTCTATTAGGATTTGATTACGATGACAAGCCATTCCGCGTGCGCGATATGGGCGTGGAAGGCGCCATCACTGTATTGCTTAAGGACGCCCTCAATCCCAATCTCGTGCAGACCACAGAACAAACGCCGGCCATCGTTCATTGCGGCCCGTTCGCAAATATTGCGCACGGATGTAATTCCGTAGTAGCTACCAAAACGGCGCTTTCGCTCGCGCCCTACGTGGTAACTGAAGCGGGATTCGGCGCAGACCTCGGCGCGGAGAAATTCTATGACATCAAATGCCGTAAGAGCGGGCTCCAACCGGCGCTCACAGTGCTGGTGGTTACGTCCCAAGCCCTGAAGATGCACGGCGGCGTAGCCTACGACAGTATCAAAGAGCCTAATATAGAGGGATTGGAGAAAGGTTTTTGGAATCTGGACAAGCATGTAGAAAACCTGCGGCGCTTCGGGCAAAAAGTGGTGGTGGCATTTAATCGCTATGGCTTTGATAGCGAAGACGAAATAGAGGCAGTAAGGCGTCATTGCGAAGACGACCTCCACGCTGGCTTTGCAGTGAACAACGCTTACATAGAAGGCGGAGAAGGCGCAGAGCAATTAGCGCGATTGGTGGTGGCAACGATAGGCGATGAGCCTGCCACGCCGCTTTCTTTTATCTATCCGGACGATGCCTCGGTGGAAGAAAAGATAAAAGCCATATCCACGAAGATATATGGAGCCGGACGCATCACCCTTTCCGCCAAAGCCAAGCGCAAACTGAAATATATTAAGGAAATAGAGGGCGCCGGTCAGTGGCCAATCTGCATCGCCAAGACGCAATACAGCTTCTCCACCGATGCGAAAGCCTACGGACCCACAGATGGCTACACGTTGGAGGTGCAAGACCTTGTGATTAACAACGGAGCGGAGATGATTGTGGCAATAGCAGGCAATATCATGCGTATGCCCGGGCTACCAAAAGACCCACAAGCCTGCCACATCGACATTGTAAACAACGAAATCGTAGGTTTGTCCTAACATATCTTCTTAATCAAGGGGTTTCATTGAGATTGCCGATAACAAATCGACAAAATTAATGAAACCCTTTAATTTTACGCATGTCAGAGCTGCCGAAGCAGTAGAATTGAGTAGATTAATAGGAGGCCGAATAAAAGGTTATGATAATTTTGCTCTGAAGTAAGGGATAATAGACAGTAACAATCGCATATTATAATGCAAACAAGGACCCCAAAGGCATAATTCCATGGGATCCTTGCGCATAAAAGATTTGTTTATCTAAAACTGGCAGTCTTTTCTGAAACCGATCATTCTTATTTCACTACCACCTTCTTATTATTGTGGATATAGATGCCCTTGTGGGTGGGCTGGGCGTCAAGGCGCTGTCCATCGAGGGTGTACCACTCGTTTGCAGC
>CAZQVW010000114.1:0-8878 GCA_964596865.1 uncultured Bacteroidaceae bacterium | reverse complement strand
AATGTTACAGTGCTGTAACAATAACTAAACAGTACTGTTAACGCAAACTATCTCGAATTTTTTTGACTTAATCACGATTTTTCGGAAATTATGCACGGATTTTCCAGAATTATAAACGGCACAATTTGCCCACATTCCGTCAATTAACAAGAATTTATTGACAGAAAGTAGGATATTGAGGAAATCAGAGCAAATTGTCTCTGTATCCTAACTCAAGAGGATACCGATAGTAAGTAGGATTCCGAAGAACATCATGTTGCGGGAGGTGAGTCCCAAAATAATGTTCAGTTCTTTCCCCTGGCGAATGCGGCACATACGGCGCCAAGTGGAAAGATGAAGAAAAAGATAGGGGATGGTGATGATAGAAGGCCATACACCTATACTCCTTATATATATAAGGGTGAGCGCCCACGCAATTAATCCGCAGGCGCAATAAAAACGCTCGCCAAAAGTCTCGCCAAAACGAGCTATAAGGGTGAGTTTTCCGGATTGTCGGTCGGAATCACGGTCGCGATAGTTGTTGAGAATAAGGAGGGTGTCTATCAAGACACCGCAGATGAAACCGTTTATCACAGATTCGGCATTCACCACACCCGTCATCACAAATACCGTGCCCACAGACGGCACTAACCCAAAAAACAACAATACCAATATGTCGCCAAACCCGAGATACGACAAAATGGTGGTATAGAGAAAAGCAAACAAGACACACACGGCTCCCACTAACACCATCCATATCCGGCCTTCGGCGGCAGATTGCGGCATTATGTCCAAACGCGGCAATAAGATAAGGCTTCCCACCAAGCAAGCCAATACAACCACTACCACTATCCCAATTTTCATTGCTTTCGGGGTGATCCACCCACTGGCAGTGGCGCGCTCGGGCCCCAGGCGGTCGCTGCCGTCCGCTCCTTTCTTATAATCAAAGAAGTCATTGATGAGATTGGACGCAATCTGCATCAGCGAGGCAAAGAGGATGCACACAACCCACGCTTGCCAGTGCCATCCCTCCACACGCATGCCAATGGCGCCACCGGTGATGACGGGAATAAGAGCTGCCGTGAGGGTTTTTGGACGACTGGCCAAAACCCATGCTTTCAAACCGTTTGTGCGAATATTTTGTGTTGTCATATCAATTAAGAAAATTGCAGAAAATAATAAGAAACTACCCCAGTTCTATCACATCAAGGTCTTTTATCTCGGCACCATCTATTACAAAACGCACCAGCGTGCGCACCGTCTGCCACCCCTGCAGTCCGGCGGCTCCAGGATTGATATGAAGACAGTGGAAAGTGTGGTCGTACATCACCTTAAGGATATGACTGTGGCCGGAGATGAACAATTGGGGAGGGTCGGTCTGCATAATGCGCTTCACAGTGGGGTCGTAATGCCCCGGGTAGCCACCTATATGTTTCATCAAGACCTCCACCTGCTCGCACCTAAATCTCAACACTTCAGGATAGAGCCTGCGCAAATCATAACCATCGCAATTGCCGCACACAGCGCGAAAGGGCTTGAGCTGAGCAAAGTGCTGGGCGTGCTCATAAGCACACATATCGCCCGCGTGCCACACCTCATCGCTTTGGGCAATATAATCCTCGAAACGCGAATCCCAATAACCGTGGGTATCAGACAAAAGTAATATCTTCTTCATTGAGATGAAACCTATAAAACCTATGAAATAGAATATATTATGCCTTTTCTTTTCAGGATAAACTTTATCAACAAAAAAAATAGTGCTACACTTCCGAAAACCGGAAGTAGCACTATCATTTTTTTAGCATCGGAAAACGCGCATAGATATAATCCATAATAACATTGAGCGAGCCCTCTATGCCCAAGCGCGATGTGTTCATACACAAATCGTAGGTAGACGCCCTACCCCACTCATGATTGGAATAAAAGTCGTGGAAATTGGCCCTTTTGCGGTCGCCCTGACTAATAAGTTTCTTTGCTTGCTCTGCGGAACACTGCTTGCGCTCCATTATCCGCTGAATGCGTTCGGAAGTGTCCGCACACACAAACACCGAAAGCATTTCTTGTTTCTCCCTAAGGACGTATTCGGCGCACCGTCCCACAAAAACGCACGAATCCTTGCTGGCAAAATCACTGATGGTCTGACTAAGGAAATGAAACAGTGTCTCTTCGTCAAAAGAGTTGCCATAAAAATCAGACCCTCCCAAGAAAGGGATTAAGCCTGTGAGGTAGGACGCAAATGAACTCCTTTCCTCGTCTGATTTCTCAAAGAATCTCTTGTCTAAACCGCTGTTCACCGAGGCGGCATTGATTACCTCGCTATCGCAATAGCGAAAACCCAATTTCTTGGCGATAGCTTTCGCAATCTCCGAGCCGCCGCTGCCCAATTCGCGGCCCACACAAATGGCTATGGTTTGCATAAGGTTATGTAATTATTTAAGTTGCTTATTTTTCTTGAGCCTCTAATCTCTTAAACTGGCGCATCTGCAACCAAAATAGCACCACCGTAGTGAACGTGGAGGCCACATCGCCAAACGGAAGCGACCAAAACACACCATCCACGCCCAAATAATGCGGCAATACCAATACCGCTGGAATTAAGAAAATCAATTGGCGCGAAAGCGACAGGAAAATACTCTTTTTCACCATGCCAATACACTGGAAAAAGTTGGTAACCACAATCTGGAAGCCAATTATCGGGAAAGTGGAAAAGAGAATTCGGATATAATGCACGGAAATATCAATCAATTCGGCATCGCTGGTGAAGCACCTCACAATTTGGCGCGGCACCAACAGCGAAGCCACAAACCCTACGCATACCACCACCTCCGCGCACAAGATTGTTTTGAGCAAGACCTGTTTAAGTCTATCAAAATTGCGGGCACCGAAATTATACCCTGCGATAGGCTGCATTCCTTGGTTGAGCCCCACCACAATCATCAAAAAGAAAAAGGAAAAGCGGTTGCAAATACCATAAGAGGCCACGTCAAGGTCGTTTCCGTAGATGAGCAGACTCTTGTTTATGAAGATGGCCACCGTGCATCCGGTGAGGTTAATCAAAAACGGCGACATTCCAATAGCAAAAGAGGCCTTAACAATCTTTGCTTTCAACTTATAAATGCCTTTCTGTAAGTGAATAAACTCGTTTTTGTTGCTAAACAACTTTAGCTGCCACATCAACACTATCGTTTGGCTCAACACAGTGGACAATGCAGCGCCCCTAATGCCCCATTTGAAGCCGTAGATGAATAGCGGACAGAGAACAACGTTTATCAACACGGTAAATATCGTGGCCAACATAGCTTCGCGCGGATGAGAGGCGGCCCTAAGCATTGCGTTAAGGCCAAAATAAAGGTGGGTAACCACGTTGCCCAAAAGAATTACCACCATAAAATCGCGAGCATAGGAGACCGTCTTATCAGTGGCACCGAAGAAATAGAGAATGGGGTCGATAAACAATAGCATCAGCAAACCCAACACCAAACCCATCACAATATTCAAAACTACCACGTTGCCAAGAATCATCTTAGCCACATCATAGTCTTTTTCACCCAGCTTCACAGACAACAAAGTGCTGGCGCCCACGCCTACCATCGCTCCAAAAGCACTGGTCATCTGCATCACGGGGAATGTGAGTGAGATTCCGGCAATAGCCAACGGGCCCACGCCTTGCCCAATGAATATGGCGTCCACAATATTATAGAGCGACGAAGCTGTCATCGCTATCACAGACGGTGCGGCGTACTTTCGCAAGAGTTTGCCAATCTTTTCTGTACCTAACTCTGTAAATGAAGTATTTACTGCCATTGGTTTTTAATGGTAAAAGCGGAAAAACGTCTTTCCGCTCTGCAAAATTACAAATTTTTCCAGCCACAGGCTACGCCGTCAGCCAATATAAAGGATTTTTCGCCATTTTAACAGCCAAAAACCGCACACTAACCACCACTTATGTGCAGAATATTTCCATTGTTATGGCAAATAACTCTTTTTCGCAAACAAATATTCGTTAAAAAAAGGAAGAAGAACCGAGAAATGAGTAACTTTGCCACAAAGTTATGTCTCGCTCTATGCGGCAAACCCATTATTCAATCAAAACGACTGAAAACACTAACTTTTAATACTACACATTTATAAAATGAGTACACAGCAAGAGAACATCAAGAAGCTTGTGGAAAATCGCCAAAAGGCCCGTATGGGCGGCGGCGAGAAAGCTATCGACAAGCAGCACGCCAAAGGCAAATTGACTGCCCGCGAGCGCATCAATCTCCTCTTGGACGAAGGGTCTTTTGAGGAAATGGATATGTTTAAGCTCCATCGTTGCCACAATTTCGGCATGGAGAAAAAGCAATTCTTCGGCGATGGCGTGGTTACGGGCTCCGGCACAATCGACGGCCGCCTGGTTTATGTATTCGCGCAGGATTTCACAGTTCATGCCGGCTCACTGTCCGAGACAATGGCAGAGAAAATCTGCAAGGTGATGGACCTGTCGATGAAGATGGGCGCGCCCTGTATCGGACTCAACGATTCCGGCGGCGCCCGTATCCAGGAAGGCGTGAACGCCCTCGCAGGTTTCGCTGAGATTTTCCAGCGTAATATTGAGGCCTCCGGCGTGGTGCCCCAGATTTCCGCAATATGCGGCCCGTGTGCCGGTGGTGCAGTATATTCTCCCGCCCTCACCGACTTTGTCTTCATGCTGGAGGGCGCCAGCTACATGTTCCTCACAGGCCCGAAGGTGGTGAAGAGCGTAACCGGCGAGGATGTGAGTCAGGAAAACCTCGGCGGCGCCTCTGTCCACGGTTCAAAGAGCGGCGTGGCCCATTTCACATGCTCCAGCGAGGAGCAGTTGGCTCAGAACATCCGCACTCTGATTTCCTTTATCCCCCAAAATAATATGGAGACCACGCCGAGAGTGGAATGCACCGACCCCGTCAATCGCGAAGACGAAGGTCTTAACAGCATTCTGCCCGATGATCCCAATAAAGCCTATGATATGTATAAGGTGATTGGCTCTATCGTGGACAACGGCGAGTTTTTTGAGGTTCATAAGAAGTTTGCCCGCAATATCATCGTAGGCTTTGCCCGTTTCAACGGACAGAGCGTGGGTATTGTGGCCAATCAGCCCAAAGTTTACGCCGGTGTACTGGATTGCAACGCATCGCGCAAGGCCGCTCGCTTCGTAAGGTTCTGCGACTGCTTTAATATTCCTATCGTTACGCTGGTGGACGTACCGGGCTTCCTTCCCGGCACCGGTCAGGAGTACAACGCAGTGATAGATCACGGCGCCAAACTGCTTTTTGCCTACGGCGAGGCCACAGTGCCCAAGGTAACCGTTACCCTGCGCAAGAGCTATGGTGGTAGCCACATCGTGATGGGCTCTAAGCAACTGAAATCCGACATCAACTACGCTTGGCCCTCCGCGGAGATGGCTGTGATGGGCTCAGCTGGCGCCGTAGCCGTGCTTTATGGCAAGGCTGCAAAAGAGGCCGAAGATCCAAAGGCATTCCTTTTGGAGAAAGAAAAAGAATACGACGACCTGTTCAACAATCCTTACCAGGCAGCCAGCTACGGCTACATCGATGACATCATCGAGCCCAAGAATACGCGCTTCCGCATCTGCAGGGCTTTGGCTTCTTTGGAGAATAAGAGGGAGACACGCCCAGCCAAGAAGCACGCCAACATACCGTTGTAGAAAAAACTGAACCTTAGTTTCTTTTCCAATGAAAAAAAGAACATTTGTTCTAATAATGCTGACAGCACTCTTCGTGAGCGGCGCATGGGCGGACGGTATCAAAAGCCTGCGTCTCTCCGAAGCGGCTGTGGGCGACAGTTTGGAGCACAGCGGATGGGTGGAGATACAGAATACCTCCTGGGGCACACAGGATCTGGGGGGATTCTATATTACCAACAACCCCGCCGCTTTAGACCCCTCACTCACGCCGCCGCAGCGAATGCGTTTTATGCACCTAATCCCCACCGGCAATCCGCTCACATCCATTGCCCCGCAGAATTGCCTCTTGCTCTATGCCGACGGCCACGACAATATTGGTATTCTCCACCTGAATTTCACCCTTCAGCCCGGCGATATTGTGGCTATCTTCAACGGCAACGGCAAAGATTTGGTGGATTCGCTCACTATCCCTCTCACTCTGAAGCCTAATCAATCGTGGGCAAAGGATTTTGAAAAGGGCGTGTGGGCCGTTTGTGGCAAGCCCACTCCCACCCTCGCCAATAATTACGAGCAGGCCAAGCGCAATAACAAGATTGCCGAGTTTAAGGAGAAAGACCCTTACGGCATCGCTATGGCTATCATGGCAATGGGCATCGTGTTCGCCTGCCTCGCATTATTGTATGTCTTCTTTAAGCTATTTGGCTATGTATTGAGCCGCAAGGAGGATAAGCAGAACTCCTCTGCCGACTCCTCTGGAAATGGTTTCGGCTTCGCGCAGTCTGTAGACGAGGCTAAGGTGGCGGCAATCATGGCCGTAAATGATGCCACCGCCGGCACAGGCGATGAGCAACTGGATATGGCGTTGATTGCCCTGGCCTTGGAAGACGAACTCGCTCACGATGAGGAAAGCGGAGTAATCACCATCCGCCAATCCCCATCCCCTTGGGCAGACAAGGCCCTCCCGATGGAGGAGGGTCTCCTGCGCCCGTAAAACATCATTATCATTTTTTCAAAACAAATCATCACACACACAACACACAAAATGAAAGAGTATAAATACATCATCAACGGCAATGAATACGCCGTAAACATCGAGCATCTTGATGGCAATAAAGCCAACGTAACAGTAAACGGAAAGCCCTATGACGTAGAGATTGTGGGCAACCAGGTAAAGAGCGCCAGCCCCGCCAAGGCTCCGGCCGCTGCCGCTCCTAAGGCCGCTACTGCTGCCGCCCCCGCCGCGACTTCTGCCCCCAAAGCCGCCGCTGCTGCTCCAAAGGCCGCAGGCGCAGGTTCCACAGTGAAAGCTCCCCTGCCCGGCACTATCAATGACATCAAAGCCGCCGTGGGCCAGCAGGTGAAAGAAGGCGATGTGGTCATTATCCTTGAGGCCATGAAGATGGAAAACGAGATTACAGCCGAGGCATCCGGCACCATCACTGCTATTTCCGTACAGAAAGGCGACACGGTGATGGAGGGCGCACCTCTGTTTACAGTGGCATAGCATGCCAAATCCCGTATAAAGCAGAAGGAACGGGCGCTGCGCCGAAAAAGCGCCCCGCCCTTCCTCCACTGCCTTATACGACAGTTTACTTTCCCAAATCTAAAACCAAAAATCTCAATCCGCAAATCAAATGTGGGATTTTATTGGAACAAAACTGAGTGATTTCCTCACCTACACGGGTTTTGCCTGTGGGGATTGGACAAATTACGTCATGATGTTGGTGGGCATGCTGTTTATATGGCTGGCCATCAAGAAAGATTTTGAACCGCTCCTGCTCATTCCCATTGGCTTTGGCATCATATTGGGAAATATCCCCTTTAAGTCTGTAGGTCTTGAGATAGGCATCTACGAAGACAATTCTGTATTGAATTTCTTCTACTCGGGAGTGAAAGACGGGTGGTATCCGCCGCTAATCTTCCTTGGCATTGGAGCTATGACCGATTTCACGGCACTTTTAGCCAATCCCAAACTGCTCCTTGTGGGCGGAGCGGCCCAGTTTGGCATCTTCGGGGCATACATGATTGCCCTTTTGCTGGGATTTGAGCCCAATCAGGCAGCCGGCATAGCCATCATCGGCGGAGCCGACGGCCCCACGGCCATCTTCCTCTCGTCCAAACTGTCGCCAAACCTCATGGGAGCCATTGCCGTATGTGCCTATTCGTATATGGCTCTGGTGCCGGTGATTCAGCCGCCCATCATGCGCCTGCTCACCACCAAGAAAGAGCGCGTTATCCACATGAAGCCCGCCCGTCATGTCTCGCAAACAGAGAAAATTCTATTCCCCATCGTGGGATTGCTGATGACGGCGATGATTATCCCATCGGGCCTGCCATTACTGGGTGTGTTATTCTTTGGCAACCTGCTGAAAGAATCCACCAAAACCACGCGCTTGGCCAAGACCGCCGGTTCTGCTCTTAACGACATCGTGGTAATGCTTTTGGGCCTCACAGTGGGCTGCTCCACACAGGCCAGCGAGTTTCTTACCTCCGACACAGTAAAGATCTTTATCCTCGGTGCTTTGGCTTTCGCCATCGCCACAGCCTCCGGCGTATTGTTCGTAAAGTTTATGAACCTGTTCCTCTCTAAGGGCAACAAGATTAACCCGCTCATCGGCAACGCCGGTGTGAGCGCAGTGCCAATGGCGGCACGTATCTCCCAGAACATGGGATTGAAGTACGACAAGACCAACTATCTGCTCATGCACGCCATGGGGCCCAATGTGGCAGGCGTAATTGGCTCCGCCATCGCCGCAGGCGTCCTGCTCGGCTTCTTCAGCTAACACCGCAATTTCATTTATTTCCGACTTATTCGGACAGACCCACCACCTGCCCCTACGTAGAAACCCATAGATGTTTCTCACGTAGGGGCTTTTTTGTTAGTGTATGAGAGGGAAAGAGTTAGTTATGTACGCGCAAGACATAACTACCTTATTCATTATTATATATTCCCTATACATTATTATATATATAGGCGTTAGGGAAAATACAAAACAGTATGTGGTGCACATGTTCTTGCTGATTAGCCGCGAAGCGCCTCATCAGCAAGTCAAAAAGCGTACGTTCTATATGTTAGCGAGCACTAATAATTCCAACTTTTCGCGCCCTAAAATCAAAAAATCCCGCCCTCATTCCCGAAAATCGCGAGATAGTTTGCGTTCACAGTGCTGTAACATTATGTTAACAGTACTGTTTAGATAATGTTACAGTGCTGTAACAATAACTAAACAGTAC
>CAZQVW010000113.1:0-8906 GCA_964596865.1 uncultured Bacteroidaceae bacterium | reverse complement strand
GGGCTTCGCCATCGGTTCAGCCGCTCTCACGGCTCTGGCTCTGTTGGCGTCCTACATTGAGGAGATTAAGGAGGCTGTGGCCCGCCTTGCCAATGCCGGCAACACTCACATGCAGGAGGTGCTGGGCCAGATACAGGACATCCCCTCGTTTATGGAGTATTTCCAGGTGAATCTGATGAACCCGAAAGTGATTGTGGGCGTGTTTATCGGTGCGATGGCCGCATTCCTGTTCAGCGGTATCACAATGGGCGCCGTGGGCAGGGCCGCAGAGGATATGGTGGAGGAAGTGCGCCGCCAATTCCGCACTATCAAAGGCATCCTTGAGGGCAAAGCCACACCGGATTACGGTAGGTGCGTGGAAATCAGCACTCGCTCCGCACAGCGCGAGATGATTCTGCCGTCGCTTTTGGCTATCATCATCCCCATCATCGTGGGTGTGGTGCTCGGCGTGGCCGGTGTGCTCGGTTTGCTGGTGGGCGGTTTGGCCGCCGGCTTCACCCTCGCCATCTTTATGAGCAATTCCGGTGGCGCATGGGACAACGCCAAGAAAATGGTGGAGGAAGGCAATTTCGGCGGCAAAGGTTCGAAATGCCACAAGGCCACCATCGTGGGCGATACCGTGGGCGACCCGTTTAAGGACACCTCCGGCCCCTCGCTCAACATCCTTATCAAACTGATGTCGATGGTGAGTATCGTTATGGCCGGTCTCACCGTGGCATTCATCTAAAAACAACAAAGGCCGGACGAATTGATTTCGCATCAATTCGCCGGCCTTTCCCTGAATATCGGGCAAACTCCGCCCCGCCTTGAGCGGAAAGGATTGCTCGCAACCCTTCCACCATCCTGCCGTGAGACAATCGCATAGAATAAGTTGCCTTTTCGTCCAAATCCTTTATTAACCCAAGTCCTAATTACTATGAATAAAACATGCTGCGCCCTGCTTGCGCTTATCGCGATAAGTATATGCAGACAGGCCCAGCCCCTTGTTCTCACCAAGGATTGACAGGAATAACTCTAATAAGAATCCCGCAATCAGCACACGCCGATTGCGGGATTCTGGTATAATAAGCGCTCCAAATAGGCGCTTGGGTTCTCTAAAAAAGGATTTGGTCGGGCGAAAGGCGGGCGACAATTATTTGTTGCTGAACATCTGGCCGTTCACGGCTATGCCCTGCGCGTTGATTACCAAGCGTTCGTTTGGCCTGGACGAGGAATAGAAGATTACGTTGGCGTGGCCGTTGGCATCGGTGGTGAGCGAGGGATTCCAATACAGCGTGCGGCGATGGTCGGTGGGAGTGGGTGTGTCGGATTGCCTGTAATCCGGCGAGAAAAAGTCGTCGCACATGGAATAGCCGTGGAGCGTGAGCCAGCGCGTGCCGCGTTTGTAATATGTAGTGCGCTCTTCGTCCGGCCGAGAATAGAGAAAAAGGGTAGCCCCTCGCAGAGTGTTGGCGGTAGTGTTCTCGCCGATATTGGCTAATACGCGGTCGGCCATGGCATTGTTGTCCACAATCACCAATGAGCGAAATTCGTTCATCATAAAATTCTTCATGTCTTCTTTCACTCGGGACAAGCGTCCGGATTCTATTTGATCGTTGTCCACTACAACCTGTACGGACGCGCCCTTGTAGGTAAAACTGCTTTCATCATTGTCGGGGTCGCTATAAAAGTTGGGATTACGCTCCTTTAGCCAATCCCAAAGGTTGGGAACTCCGCGCCCACTGTCTTGATAGCGGTCCAGCTCCTCGTTCAGGTTGTAATAATAGCGGGCATAGCGCTTGGTGTTCTCCTCACCCTTCATCCAGGAGTAGCGAGAACCGGGATGATAGCCCATAACGCGCTTGGCGGAAATCTTTACTCCGTGTAATTTGATAACTTTTGAGATAAGGTCGGGAATGGTGTCGGGCCAATCGAAAGTCTGGGAGGGATTGGCCAACGCCTGTGCGCGACTAAGGCCTATCTCCACCTCCTTTGCCATGGCCAAAGGCTCATAGGGCAGGGCGCGAGGCGCAAAATTGCGGTTGAGGCGGAGGTCGGTGTAGACGCGGCGGTCTTTGTCATTGGTAACGGTAACGATGGTGGGCGCATCTTCGTAGAAATCCGGCAAGCGAATGGCAAACGACCCGTCTTGCTGCGTTTTAACGGAGAAGAAGCGGGACCCCTTGGTAGTATTCATGAGAAAATTGAGATCCAGACTGTGCTCTTTCTGCAAATTCTTGACAGCATCTCGCGTAGCGTTCATACTGCCCAGCAGCATCAGGCCGTCCTCCACCGGTTGGCGCAGATGAAAGACGTTTACACCGGCCATTTCTTTCCACGAATAGCGCCTATAGCCCTGCACCATGAGTAATAAATCGAGGGCCTCGCGGCGCTGGAGTGTACTGTCGCTGAAATAATAGGCGGGATTGTGGATATACCCTTTAAGGTCGGAGGTGAGGAGCATATTCACGGGCAGAGAGGCTTCGTCTGCGCCGGTTTCACTATTTGCGTCCCTCACGGCTAAAGAGAAATCGGCCTGCAGGGGTGAGAGGGCGGCGTCTTTGAGATTGATGTCGAGCACGATTGGCGAATAGGGGGCGTAGGTGTCGGCGTTCTGGCGGATAGTCATCACGGGAGCGGCCGTTTTCACCGGCCCCCAGACCAATCTTTCGCTCAGCACCTCACCGCGCGGCGTAAACAGCGTAAGCTGGAGCACGCCCTCCCTCAATCTGTCTTTTGGGATGGAAAGCGACATGGAATCTTCGCCCACAATATCCTTAAACCAGCACAACTGGCCCCTACACGTGAGACTGATTCCCAATCTCTGCCCCTTATAGGCCTCGGAGCAGAGAACGCGAAAATTCAGACCGTCCTCGGGCGAGCAGAGGGAGGTCTCTAATGTGGCGCCCTCGGGCCGCGGATTGGGCAGGGCGAAACGGTGTTTTTTCCCGTCCTCGTCTGTGAGAATTGCGTAGCCTCCGCGATAGGTTTTTGGGAGTTGAAAAACGCCCATTCCATCGTGGAAAACGGTGAACTGCCCCATATCTTTTTCATCGATGGAAAACAGGGCTAAAGTGCCCCTAAAAGGCAGACCGTTGTCGTCGGTTAGCTTAAAGACTACGCGGGCGGGTAGCGAGCGGGTGATATATCCGCCCTCGGGATAGAAAGTGAGCAGACATTTGCCCTTTTTCTGCGTGGCGGTATCCACCAGTGCGCGCGGTTCGGTGCGCATATTTTCCCCCGCCTGACGGTCGTAAAGAGATTCCTGTATCTTGAGGTCGGAGAAATTGACAGAGTCGCGCGGCTCATCGAATATCGGCACCACACGCGAGAAGATATAGGCGTTATCCCAGTTGAGCATAGCGCGCGTGTAGGCCCTCACCTCATAATAACCGGAGCGGCAGATGAGGGGGTCGAGGTTAAAATCGCCATAGGTGCGCCCGTTGGTGATGGGCAGCGTTTTGCGCTCAATCACCTGGCCGTCTGCGTTGAGCAATTCGGCGTAAAGCACCTTGCTCATGTCGGTGGGCAACAGGGATGCGGCATTAAAGACGTAAGCCTTAAACCAAATCTTTTCGCCTGGGATATATCCGTTGTTATCGAGGTGGAGATATACTTTTTCCTGCGTAAAACGGTTGTGATAGGTCAGCAGATTGCCAGCAAAGCGGGCAAGCGCCGACAAAGCGGTGGAGTCGGCGCCCGAGTTTGCGGCGTGGCTTGGCGCGGGGGCGAGCTTACTCTCTTTTGCAGCGGCAGCCGGTGGGCACATAGCCCCAAATAGTACTGTTGCCCACATTACGAAAATGGCGATGCTCTGCATGGAAAGGATTGCGTCCTGCATGGAATGAACAGCGCCCTTCATGGAAAGAACAGCGCCCTTCATGGAAAGAGCGATGCTCTGCATGGAAAGGATTTCACGCATCATGGGAAAGATATTACGCTCCATAATTTAATGGTGTTGGGGGAAAGGTGTTCTCAATTTGGTGATTAATAGGGCAAAGATAGCCATAAAACGCATTATTCTTTACGGAAATGTTGCCAAATTGCGAAAATTTCATTTTCTTTGCATCTTAAAGGAGGCTATACTGGCCTCTAAACGCATGAAAACGATACTAATAATCAGAAAACGGTAGTCGTAACTAAATTATTTGCTTATGTTTTGCCAAAACTGCGGAGCAAAGCTCCAAGACGGTCAGCGATTTTGTTCCAACTGCGGAGCAAAGGTAGGCTCTTTCACTTCCCAATCGTCCAATGGCACTTCTTCTTCCACCTACGGGCAGTCTGACCATCGGTCTGCGCAACCTAATGCGCCCCATTCGCTGGTGGACAGTCTGAACGAATATGTTGGCGGCGACAGTGGCAAGCATGTGGAATTGAATTGGAAAGATCTGTTCCGCGATGTGTTTCGTTCCCACAAGAGCGAGGAGGCCGAGGAGATTTTTGTGTGCGGCACGGCCAAGACTACGCCCAAGCTGAAGGACGTCTCCACCCAATGGCCGCGCCCGTGGCTTTATAGCAGGGTTTTTCTGGGGTTTCTGATTGCGTTCCTTATATTAAGAATCAGTGTTGAAGCCCTACCGGAGGGGCATGGCCTCAACGCGTTGCCGGGCATGGTGGTGATGGGCTCGTTTGCCATGCCGTTGGCGCTGATGGTGATGTTTATCGAATTGAATGTCTACAAGAACGTCAGTTTTTATTACGCCATCTCCACATTCCTCATCGGTGGGTGTGCCGCATTGCTGGTGAGCCTACTGCTTTCCGAGCAATTGGTGAGCGGAGACGGCATGACCTACGGCGTAGCCCTGTGTGTGAGCATAGCCGAGGAGGTGGGAAAGGGATTGATAGTCTATTATTTCCTGCGCCGCCTGAACAGGCCCGCCACCGTATTGGTAGGCCTGTTGGTGGGAGCGTGTGTAGGTGCGGGCTTCGCTGCGTTTGAGTCGCTGGGCTACGCCATAATTCAGGCAAACGGCTACGAGAGCATTCTTAAAATCATAGAAATCCGCGGCCTGTTGGCTCCTGGCGGCCATGTGGCGTGGGCGGCCATCACCGGTGCGGCCTTATGCTTGGCCAATCAGAGCAAAGGGAAAATTACCTCCGCCGTTTTCAATCAGAAAACGTTTTGGAAACTCTTTTTTATTCCGTTGGTATGCCATTTCTTGTGGGATTGCCCGTTGATGGCCACCTCCGAAACGTCGGTAATCTTGAAATTCGCCGTTCTGATTATCGCAATTTGGATTTTCGTCCTCTTATTGATTAACCTCGGCTTGGGCGAAGTGAGCAAAGTGGCCTCGCAACAGCAAGATGCGCCCCAAACCGAGAATACGGCGCATTTATAAAATTCCCAAAACTCCCAAATCCGATGAAATGCCTTCATTGCGGCAAAGAGATAGCCGATAGCGCCCGTTTCTGCCCTTATTGCGGCAGCAAGCAACCGATAGAAAAACATTGTCCCCATTGCGGCGCCACCTTGAATCCGGAGGCGAAATTTTGCCCCCACTGCGGTCAGGCCGTGAGCCTCGCCGCTGATGCGCCGGCCAATCCAGGCATTTCTGCCCAAGGTGCGGCGCACCCCAACCAGCCTATCTCGCCCGCCCCTGCTGCGCCGAAACCTAAATCCCGCAAGGTGTGGGTTATTGTGCTCATGGTGGCAGTATTGATTGGCGGCTTATGGTATGCTTACAGCGAGTATGGCTTTGGCCGCAGTATTATTGGTGCTATTGTGGGCGACAGTGTGCCCTCTAATAGCGATGAGAGCGGCGATAGCGGTGAGAAGAAAGAACGTAGCGCCTACGTAAACAAGATTCTTGCCGATTTAGTGATTAACGAATACGGATTTTTGGGCCTTTCCATTCAGGACGGAGCAGAAACGCTTGTGAATAAGATGTGCAACCTTGACGAAGAGAATTTCGACCCCGACCCCAACAATTATCAATACGCGGCTTCACTGAATATCTTCCTAAATGTGGGGAACAACCCCGTATCTGTGGCGGCAATTTTCCGCGAACCGGTGGCGGAGCAGGCTATGAGCGGCGATTATACGGACAGCTCTTCTCCCAACTGTGAATTTAAGTCTATTTGTGCACAATATATTACTTTCGTGCTCACAGATAAGCACCTCGATGGCCAGCTTGCCGACCTCTATGACGCTGTGGCGGAGAGGGTACGCGGTTATGGCTCGGTGGCGGCGCAGAATGACAATGTTATAGTAGTGGAGAGCGAATCGCGGACCTACAGCAATGGCTACATCTGCTATATTGTGGTGAATACGGGCGATTGCTTAGCGTTTTATGTGGGTCATTTCAATACCGGCAACATCACAACCGCACCATTCCAAGGCGCCTCAAAGGATAATCCCGTAGCGCTGTCGAATTTATCGCTGGATAATGCCCTGTAAATAGGCAATAACTAAGCAGTTTTTAATATTACCATCTTGCGGCGTTAGCATTGAATTGAGCATCTTCTGCATCAGATTGGGCTTGTCTTGCTGCAAAATTAGCATCATCTGCGCTTGATTGAGCATCTTCTGCGTCAGTTCTTGCACTTTCTGCCACATCGAGGGCTTCTTCTGCATAATCATAGGCAGATTCCGCTGTAGATGCTGCAGATTCCGCCGTAGATGCTGCAGATTCCGCCGTAGATGCTGCGTCGTCTACATTGGAATTAAGTTCTGAAATTTCATGTTGCTGATAACAAGTGAATGCGATTAGGATTAGCAATAAGCATAAGTGAAACTTTCTGTTCAGTACAAAGCTTCTAACTTTTGATAGCCATGTAAATCCGAACTTTGTGTTTTTGTTACTATTCATTTTCAAATTTCTTGTTCTAATTCTTTTAGCCGTAGTACTTAATCCTTTAGCTTGTTTCGCATTACCTATTTAATGTGTTGCGAGCCTAATTATTGGCATTCTCTTTCTTGGAATACAAGACGGGGTTGGTGTCTACATCGTTATACATCTTCATCTGTTTGTAGACCTTGATGTATTTCCTGCCGGCGGCGATGTCGCTAATCAGAGTATTTATGGCGAGCGAGAGGTCGCGCTGCTGTTCCTTGAGCACGGCCAACTTTTGGGCGCAGCGCTGGCGGTGCTCCTCGGTGGCATCGGTGCGGGCGGCCTCGAGGCTCATGTGATAGATCTTCAGAGCCAGAATGGAAAGGCGGTCGATGGCCCAGGCAGGCGATTCAGTATTGATAGTGGCCTCGGGCAGTGTACACACGTCCTTGTATTTTGAGAGGAAATAACTGTCGATGCGCTCCACAAGGTCGGTGCGGTCTTGATTCGACTTGTCGATGCGGCGTTTGAGCTTCAGCGCCTCCACGGGGTCAATCTGGGGGTCGCGGATGAGGTCTTCCAGATGCCATTGCACGGTGTCTATCCAGCATTTCAAGTAGAGGTCGTGCTCGATAGTGCCATCGGGATAGGGGTTGTTGATAGGGGTGTCCACATTGTCGGTTACGTGATAATCACGGATGGCCGCATCAAAGATTGGTTGGCACAGGCTGGTAAATTCCATGTCGTATTTGTTTTAGTTTGCCACAAAGTTAAACTTTTATTTCGATATACGCGGCCTACCCGCGATAAAATGCTACTTTTGCCTTATGAAAGTATTGATAGACGACAACATTCCGTACATTCGCGAGGCCGCGGCGCGATTGTTTGACAAGGTGAGCTACGCCGGTGGCGCACTGTTTCGCCAAAGCGGAGAGATAGACGATGCAGATGCCCTTATCATAAGGACGCGCACAAAGTGTAATCGTTCGCTGCTTGAGGGCACGCGCGTGAAATTCATCGCCACGGCCACTATTGGCTACGACCACATAGATACCGCCTACCTTGCCGAGGCGGGCATCGGATGGACCAACTGTCCGGGCTGCAATGCGGCGTCCGTGGCTCAGTATGTGAGAAACGCGCTCTACCTTGTGTGTCAAAAGCGCGGCATCAGGCCCTCTGCCCTCACTGTGGGGATTGTGGGATGGGGCCATGTGGGCAAGCAGGTGGACAAGGCTCTTACCGAGGCCGGATTCCGCACACTTCTTAACGACCCACCATTACAGGAAGCGGGTGTCTCGCCATCCTTTGCAGGACAAAAGTTGCAGGAGGCGGATGGCTCGCCCGCCCACCACGACTTGCCGCAATCTTCGGGCGACAAGCGCGAGCGCACGTTCGTTAGTCTCTCCACCCTTGCCCGTGAATGCGATGTTATCACTTTTCATACGCCGCTCACCACCGTTGGCGCTCACCCCACCTTCCATCTTGCCGATGCCGCCTTCTTTAATAGTTTAGAGCGTCAGCCCGTCATCATCAACGCCGCCCGCGGTGGAGTGGTGGACGAGCACACCTTATTAATATCACACGCGCGCGGACAGGTAAGCGATATGATTATAGACACATGGGAGGGCGAACCGCACATTAATCACAATCTTTTGGAAAGGGCTTTCATTGCCACGCCCCATGTGGCCGGTTATTCCGCCGATGGTAAAAGTAATGCCACGCGAATGGCACTGCGCGCCGTATGCCGTCATTTTGATATTCCTATTTCCGATGAGAGCGAATTTCTGCGCCTCACTGCCGCACCGCCCCTTCCCCCCGAGATGCGTCCCACGGGCGACATCGTAGCCGACAATCTCTTGCTTTACAATCCCCTTGACGACACGGCACGATTAAAATCCCGCCCAACCGATTTTGAACACCTCCGTGGCGCGTATCCCCTTCGCCGCGAAATGTTTTAGTGTAGGATTTCGTTTGCGTACACGCCGGTGTACTGATTTGCATACGCACGATAAATTGATTAAACCAACAAGGGTGGGGGGTTTATACAAGGCGGCTGAAAAACTCTTTGCGCATACACAACGTATTGATTGAGCCGGAGGGGGCGGATTAGGCATTGAGGAACGAAATGCCTAATCCGCCCAATTGCCCGAAAGG
>CAZQVW010000112.1:0-8972 GCA_964596865.1 uncultured Bacteroidaceae bacterium | reverse complement strand
TCAATGAACAGTTCCTCAATTTCGATGCCATCGAGAAGTATAAGGATTTTGGCGGTATCCGCATAGAAGACGATGTGCTGATTACCGAAAACGGTGCTCGCTTCCTCGGCAAAGACCGTATCCCCTATCACCCCGATGACGTGGAGAAATTTGTGGCCGAATTCCATTATTAATCCGCTGACAACACCAATCGTTGCTTTCAAAACAAGAATATCAATAAGCACTACAACAAATCATTATCTCTTTATGAAATTATTCCACACTCTGGCGGCAATAGTGGCCGCCACCCTGTTGATGGGTTCAACGCCCGCAATGGCTCAAGACAAAGCCGACACCACAAAATTCACCGTAATCAAAGAGGCTCCTATCACCTCCGTTAAAAATCAGAACCGTTCCAGCACATGCTGGAGCTTCTCCGGACTGGGCTTCATCGAGGCCGAAATCCTAAGAAAAAGTGGCAAGACCTACGACCTGTGCGAGCAGTTTGTAATCTACCACACGATGATGGATCGCGCCGAAGCCCATGTGCGTACCCACGGCGATGTGAGCTTCTCGCCCGGCGGCAGCTTCTACGACGTAATATACTGCCTTAAAAACTATGGCATCTGCCCGCAAGAAGCAATGGTGCCCGCCGGTTCGCTCTATGGCGACACCCTGCTCAATCACACCGAGTTGGACAAGTTGGCCGAGGGCTATGTTACCTCCATCACCAAAGACGGAAAGCTCAAAAAGATTTCCCCACTGTGGAAGCAGGGTCTCAGCCATATCTACGAGGCCTATCTTGGCCCCCTGCCCACAGAATTTAAGTATCAAGGCAAGACCTACACCCCCAAAACCTTTGAGGAAAGCCTCGGCCTCGATATGGACGACTATGTGAGCCTCACCTCCTACACCCACCACCCCTTCTATAGCCAGTTTGTTTTGGAAATTCAGGATAACTGGCGTTGGGCCACAAGTTACAACTTGCCCCTCGATGAGTTTATGGAGACAATGGAATATGCCGTGCGCAATGGCTACACCTTTGCCTGGGGCGCCGATGTGAGCGAGAGCTATTTCAACCGCAACGGCATCGCCAGCGTGCCCGCCAGCGCTAAAGACCTAAGCACCGAGGGCTCCGACCAAGAGCGATGGATTGGCAAAAGCGGCGGTAAGAACCCCACCATCACCGAAAAGGGCGAAAAGACCATCACACAGGAGATGCGCCAAGAAGCCTACGACAACTGGGAGACTACCGACGACCACGGTATGCTCATCTACGGCTTGGCCAAAGACCAGAACGGCAAGGAATATTTCATGATGAAAAATTCTTGGGGACTATACGGCAAATACAAAGGTTTCGCCTATATCTCCAAGGCTTACGCGGCCTACAAAACGATGAATATCGTCATCAACAAACACGCCATCCCCGCCAAGATTGCTAAAAAATTGGGCATCCAGCAGTAGGACGCTACCAATCTTATAGCACAAGCAATAATCTAAAAATTACGGGCCTCCCGCTTTTCACAGCGGCAGGCCCGTAATTTTTTGTAACGCAAAAAACGCGCGAAGAATGGAACAGAGTTCTTCCTACAGCGGGGTAAAACGCGCAGAGAATGGAACGGGGCTCTTCCTACAACGGGGTAAAATGCGCGGAGAATGGAACGGGGCTCTTCCTACAACGGGGGAAAATGCGTAGACAACAAGCGGGCAAATTTTTGTGGCGGGGAAAGACACGCAGGCAACGAGCGGAAAATGAAAGCGAGGAACACACTTTGGGGCATAATATAACAATTTGGATGCTATTTGAAAGATTTTTATCCGCGATTGCGAAAAAAGCCGTACCTTTACACTTGAAATGCGTTATTATGCGCATAAAGTACGCGCTCCTAACGTGCCCACCTTTTCCCTCACCCCTTTCAAAGGCAGGGAGCATGGGCATCAGTGCGCCACAGACCTGCATCAAAATAAAAATAATATAAATGAGCTACAAATGGAAGCTACAACCTCTCACACCACAAATAAAGGAAGCAGCTAAGGCGCTGACCGACAAGATTGGCGTTAATCCTATCCTCGGCCCCATACTCCTAAGGCGCGGCGTCCGTACCGAACGCGATGCCAAGAAATTCTTCCGCCCTCAACTGACAGACCTTCTCGACCCCTTCCTAATGAAAGACATGGATAAGGCCGTAAATCGTCTGAATGCAGCCATAGGAATGAAAGAAAAAATAATGGTTTATGGCGACTACGACGTGGACGGCTGTACCGCAGTAACGCTGGTCTACAAGTTTTTGCACGAGTTTTATTCTGATGTAACCTATTATATCCCCGACCGCGAGATAGATGGTTACGGAATCAGCTATAGAGCCATCGATCGCGCCATCAGCCTTGGTGTGAAAGTTGTTATTATCCTCGATTGCGGCATAAAAGCCATCGAGGAAATCCGCTATGCCCAAGAAAGGGGCATTGATTTTATTGTTTGCGACCACCACGTGCCCGACGACAATCTGCCGCCGGCATACGCAATCCTCGATCCTAAGCGCAACGACGAAACCTATCCCTATCACGACCTTTCCGGGTGCGGGATTGGATTCAAATTGATGCAGGGCTTTGCACAAAACAACGGAATCGAATTTTCCCGCCTCCACTCGTTATTGGAATTGTGCGCCGTGAGCATTGCCGCCGACCTCGTGCCCATCCTTGGCGAGAACCGCATTCTGGCCTATCACGGTTTGAGGCAACTTAATGCCAATCCCTCGGTGGGAATGCAGGCCATAATCCAAACCTGCGGGCTGAGCGACAAGGAAATCGGCATGTCGGACATCACCTTCCGCATCGGGCCGCGAATCAACGCCTCCGGCCGTATCCAAAACGGCTCGGAGACCATCGACCTGCTCATCGAGCGCAATCTGGACGAGGCCATAGCCAAAGCCAACAAGATAAACGCCTATAACGAAGCCCGCAAAGACATCGACAAGCAGATGACCGAGGAAGCCAATGCCATTGTTGATAAAATCAAAAACCTTGACAATCGCCGCTCCATCGTGGTGTACAGCAAAGAATGGCACAAGGGCGTCATCGGCATCGTGGCCTCAAGATTAACCGAGCTTTACTACCGTCCCACGGTGGTTTTGGCGTTAGGCGATGACGGAAATCTAACCGGTTCTGCCCGCTCGGTGGCCGGATTCGACATCTATTCGGGCATAGAGAGCTGCAAAGACCTCCTCCAGAATTTCGGCGGACATACCTACGCCGTGGGCCTGTCGCTAAAGGAAGAGAACATAAAGGAATTTATCCGCCGCTTTGAGCAATATGTGGAGACACATATCCGCGAAGAGCAGACCACAGCCACGCTCAACATTGATGCGGAATTGGATTTCTCGCAAGTAAACGTAAATCTCTTCAATGATTTGAAAAAGCTCCGTCCCTTTGGCCCGGAAAACCCCGAACCGCTCTTTTGCACACGCAATGTCTATGATTACGGCACCAGTAAGGTGGTGGGCCGCGGTCAGAAGCACATAAAATTGGAGCTTGTGGACAACAAATCCAACAATATCCTCAGCGGCATCGCTTTTGGGCAAAGTGCTCACGCACGTTTCATCAAATCCAAGCGCGCTTTTAATATTTGCTATTCCATAACGGAGAATATCTACAAGCATGGCGAAATCCAGCTCCAGATAGAGGATATAAAGCCCGTTGTGAGTGAGCAACCTGCGCAAGATAAGGGCAAACCTGCGCAAGACAAGGGTAAGCCTACGCAAGACAAGGGTAAGCCTACGCAAGATAAAGATAAGGCTGCGCCTAATAGCGGCAAGGCCATACCTGACAACAATAAAGCAGCACAAGATTGCGGCAAGATTGCTCCCGATAGCGCTAAGCCGGCGCCCAATTCGGAGAAATAATCACAGGAAGCAGAAATGCAAGCATCCGACAACCCACTTTTAGAGCGTGGCAAGCAGGAGGTTCGCCAACAGGAGGTGGCCGAACAATTAGCCAAGCTGAAGCAACGGCGCGAACAGGAATTGAAGCGCCGCGCTAAGGAGTTGGCTCCGTTCTGGGGAGTGAGCCAATTAGAAGCCGAGGCGATGCTCCGCGACAATCGCATAAAATGGGGGACGGAAAGCAATTATTTCGGGGCGCAAAGCAGCAACGACCAAGCGCAAAGCGGCGATAACGTAGCGCAAAGCGGCGAAGACCAAGCGCAAAGCAGCAATAACGTAACGCAAAGCGGCGAAGACCAAGCGCAAAGCGGCATTCTTTCGTCCACGAGCGGCAATGGCGATGCCGTCTTGATTCCTGGCAGCCCCGCCCACAAAGCGCTTTGTTTGGAGATATTGAATAAGCACTGGGGATACAGCGAATTTCGCGGCATCCAATATGATATTATCACCAGTATATGCCAGGGACGCGACACCTTAGGCCTTATGCCCACGGGGGGCGGCAAATCGGTAACGTTTCAGTTGCCATCTTTATTGATGAAAGGGGTTTGTGTGGTGATTACTCCACTTATAGCATTGATGAAAGACCAGGTGGCTCACCTTGATGCACTTGGCATCCGCGCCACGGCCATCTATTCCGGCATGACGCGGAGCGAAATCCTCACGTCTTTAGATAATTGCATCCTCGGCGATTACAAATTCCTTTATATCTCGCCCGAAAGACTCACCTCTGATCTTTTTCAAAGCAAGTTGGCCCACATGACGGTCAATTTCATCACTGTGGACGAAGCTCATTGCATCAGTCAATGGGGATATGATTTTCGTCCTTCCTATCTCAACATTTCTATTATCCGCCAACTGAAGCCGGAGGCTCCCATTTTGGCTCTTACCGCCACGGCCACGCCAAAAGTGGTGGACGATATACAGCGGCAGCTCCATTTCTCCGAGTCTAATGTCCACAGAATGAGTTTTGAGCGCAAGAACCTCACTTATTCTGTAGTGGAGACAAACAATAAGCCCAACGCCCTATTGCGCATTCTGGAGCAGGAGAAAGGCAGTGCCATCGTCTACACACGCAATCGCGAGCAGACGCGCGAGATTGCCCGAATGCTCACCGACAACGGCGTGATGGCCTATTTCTATCACGCCAAATTAGGCAACGAGGACAAGGATACGCGCCAAGAGCACTGGCAGAACGACCTTGTCCGCGTGATGGTGTGCACCAACGCCTTTGGCATGGGCATAGACAAGCCCGATGTGAGATTGGTTGTCCACGTGGGGATGCCGGATAGCCTTGAGGCTTATTTTCAAGAAGCGGGGCGCGCAGGACGCGATGGTCAGCCGGCCAAAGCCATCCTTCTGAAAGGGCCGTATGACGTGGGGGCGCTCAAGCGGCACATCAATACGGCGTTTCCCACCAAGGATTTCATACGCCAGGTCTACGAGAACCTGTGTTTCTACTACCAATTGGCCGTGGGCGATGGCGATGGCATGCGGCGTGAACTGGATTTGCAGGATTTTTGCCATATCCACAAATATTTCTCCAACACGGTGTTGAGCGCATTCCGCATTTTGGAGCACGGCGGCTATCTGATGTACACGGAGCCCGAGGATTCGGTGTCGTGTGTCAAGATAGTGGTAAACCGCTCCGACCTCTATCGCACCGACAACCTCCCCCCCGATTGCGAGACTGTCCTGCAGGCCTTGATGCGCAACTACAACGGTCTTTTTGCCGACCTCATGCCCATTCAGGAAACCCTCTTGGCCCAGCGCACCGGTCAAAGTCCCGAGGAGGTCTATAAGAATCTGCGTATGCTCAATATGATGGGCGTGATTTATTATATCCCGTTTAAGCACATCGCCCACATCACATTTCTGCAAAGCCGCGTGGAGACAAAGGACGTGGTCTTTTCCAACGAGGTCTATGAGCGCAGGCGGATGGAACTGGTGGAGCGAGTGGGCGCCATGATTAATTACCTCAATTCCCAGACCACATGCCGAAGCCGCCTCCTATTGGAATATTTCGGGCAGACGGACGGGCAGGATTGCGGTCGTTGCGACAACTGCCTGCGCCAAGGGCACACCCATCGCCCCACCACCACTCAGCAGGCAGCCCAGGCGCAAGAGAAGATAGTGGAATTGCTGGGCGATGGCCATCAGCATTCCTATACCGAACTAATGAAACTCAACATCTCTCCCGACATTTTGCGACAAGCCCTGGAAGCACTCCTCAACGAGGGCGAGATAGAATACAATAACGGCATCTTTACATTAGGATAAATCCCTCATAATCTAACAAACAATCACTCCACTATGGAAAAGCAACCTATAACCTTCACTCCCGACGCCTCAAAGGAATTGGAGCGCGTCCTATCCCAAACAGACTACGACCATCTCTTCGTCCTCACCGACGATACTACCCATTCCCTTTGTCTTCCGCGACTGAAAGACCTACTCACAGCCCGCGAAGCCACCGTTATCACCATCCCCCACGGCGACACCCACAAGGATGTGGCCTCGTTGCAGCTTGTCTGGGAGCAATTGGGCCTGAAAAAAGGGTCGCGGCGCTCGTTATTAGTGAATTTGGGCGGCGGAATGGTTACCGACCTCGGCGGATTTGCGGCTTCCACCTTCAAGCGCGGCATTCCCTTTATCAATATCCCCACCACCCTACTCTCTATGGTGGACGCCAGTGTGGGCGGCAAGACAGGCATCAATTTTCATGGCCTCAAAAACGAGGTAGGCGTCTTTCGCAACGCGCTCCATGTGATTATCGACACATCTTTCCTCCAGACATTAGATAAAGAGAACATCTTATCCGGCTACGCTGAGATGATTAAACACGGCCTCATCAGCAACACCCCCGATTGGGCGGAACTATTGAATTTTGAGCCCACCAACGGCGACCACAAAGCCCTCTCCGCCCTTTTGGAGAAGAACATACAGGTGAAAGAGCGCATAGTGATGGAAGACCCTCTGGAGCTGGGCATCCGCAAGGCGCTGAACGTGGGCCATACCGCGGGCCACGCTCTCGAGAGCTTCGCCATGGAGAGCGGCCACCCCGTATTGCACGGGTATGCCGTGGCGTGGGGCATGATTTGCGAGCTCTATCTAAGCGTTATTAAGATGGGATTTCCCAAAGACAAGATGCGCCAAACCGTTAGCTACATCCGCCAGCATTATGGACTGATGCCTATCACCTGCGATGACTATCCGCACCTCTATGAACTGATGACTCACGACAAGAAAAACACCCGCGATTTCGTAAACTTCACCTTGCTCAGCGATGTTGGCCAGATACACATCAATCAGTCGGCCAGCAAGGAAGAAATCTACGAAATGCTGGATTTCTTCCGCGAAGGAGCATAGAAAAGCATTATCCGCCCCTCATCTGGCCACACCAAATGCAAAAAGTATTACCTTTGCCACAACATCATCCCTAAAAGCAACAAACATACCACTATGAAAAAAATCTTTTGCCTTACTTTCGCCATCATGGTTATATCCCTATGCTCTCTGGCACAGAACAAGGGGCAGTATTTCTCGTCAAAACAACTCAACACCGACATCGAGACATGGAAATACACGGCCGACAACCACCGTTCCGACCTCCACGATTGGGCCAAGGCCGTCTATCAGAGTTTTGGCCTCTATTCCGACAGCACCATACGCCACTCCTACGTCATCAACGCGCGCGACACATTTAATATCCCCTCAGTGATGGCACTAACGCGCATCTGGTTTGACAAAGCCTTCACCACAGCGGGCGATACCGTCCTACTTTACGATACCAACAAGCACGTGATGAAAGCCCAAGTAACCCTTGTGGGGCAAGCCGACGCTCATGGGTTTCGCAACCTCGAGGCCACAAACTCGGAATCCCACGTTACGATACCCATCGACATCACTATCCAGTTTAAGAACAACCGCCTGCGCTATATCACCCATATCGACCATTATATCCTCAACTCCTCTGATTGGGTGCGCGACATAGTGGATCAATACACACCGGTGAAAGAGAGTTTCCCCGTAGATCCGAAAGGAAAGCACCGCGACAGTTTCTCGCGTGCCTTTATAAATGGCAACGCCAAGTGCCTCTCGTCGTGTCAGGACCTCATCAATTATTACAATTCCCACTTTGGCGATAAAAGTCTGCAACCAAAACCCAAGAAGCAAGACGATAACGACGATAATTGGTAGGCGCGCATTTTGTGTAGGCGCATAAACAATTAGTATTTCCAGCGGAAGGACAATTCCTTCCGCTTTTTTGTTACCCTAATGCATTTTTTGTTGCCATAATGTGTTTTTTGTTACCATAATGTATTTTTTTGCTGCCATAATGTATTTTTTTATTGCCATAATGTAGGGGCGGGTTTTATACACGCCCCTACATTATTGACGCCTATAATGGTGTGAATTACAAACTGTTATCATATCATTTCACGGGCGGGTATAAACGCGCCCCAAAATCTTCGTTCCCCAAATTTAGAGGGCCTCACACCCGCCCCAACAGGCTTAAACAAAATAGGGCACGCAATTGGATTTGTTTTTGCCCATCTCACGCGATTTATTGCTCATAATTGCCCGATTTTTGCTCATATCTGCCCTATTTTTGCCCATTTCTGCCCTATTTTTGCCCACCTCTGACAAATTTTTCACGCCCTTAGGCGAAAAAAGTGCGCGTTAGTTTGCGTTCACAGTACTGTAACAATAACTAAACAGTACTGTTTAGTTATTGTTACAGTACTGTTTAGTTATTGTTACAGCACTGTTAACGATAGTCAAAACGATTGGATGTGCGCATTATCTCGGGGAAAAATCGGCGAAGGTGGGGAAAAATGAGTGCAAGCACGAAGAATGTGGTCGTGATGTCGCGCAAAAAAGGTATCGGGTGAGGGCAAAGATAGAAAAGGAAGTTGTAACTTTGCCAAATAATAATAAATAAGGTGTGTACGCGCCTAAAAGTGGCGGGCAAGTGCAGTAAAGCAATGCTCACGTATTCGAAAGTGGCGGGCAAGCGCAGTAAAGCAATGCTCACATATTCAAAAGTGGCGGGCA
>CAZQVW010000111.1:4023-9053 GCA_964596865.1 uncultured Bacteroidaceae bacterium | reverse complement strand
TTTGTGAGCAGTATAAAATAAGGTTGGCGAATTTCCATCAGTTGATTCTTGGAAATTCGCAGTGAGTGGAGGTAGTAGTCTCTCTTTCTGGTGAAAATTTGTCACCATTAATTTTTGGAAATTCGCGGAATATTAGCAGCAATTCTTGTGATTACTCGATTTCTTCTCGCGATTACTCGATTTTTTCTCGCGATAGTTTGCGTTAACAGTACTGTAACAATAACTAAACAGTAGGGTAACATTATCTAAACAGTACTGTTAAGATAATGTTACAGTACTGTTAACGCAAACTATCTCGGAAAAAAATGATTTTATTACGCAAAAAAGAGGGCGGATTACGCGCCGTGTTGCGCTTAATCCGCCCTTTTCTTTTCTTCTATCCTATCGTCTTTCTTTCTTCTCTATTCTATCACCTCGGATTCTTCTCTATTCTTTCTATCTACTCTATTCCATCACTTAATAAACTACTCTATTCTATCACCTCACCATCTACTCTATTCTTCCCAACTATTCTATTGCCACTTTCTGCGTGGTGGTGCGCCCGTTTGTGTCGGTTACCCGTACGATGAAGACACCCTTGGGGAGAGAGACCTTGTTGTCGAATTCGGATATGACGATTTTGGGACCGATGCGCACACCGCTAAGGGAATACACCTCGGCCACTGAACCCTCGGCGAAGCCGCGAATCAATACATAGCCCTCGTGAGCGTGGATGCCCCCGCGGATTTGGGTGTCTGACGTGGAATGCACGCCGATAGGCTCCTCCAATCCCACTTTATTGTCCATCCATGCCAACCGGTCGAAGAGGTATTCGCTCAAAAAGTCTACTTCCGCCTTATAGGAGCCGCGAGTGGTGTATTGTTGCTGGGTAGGTGTGTTAAGAATGTCCCATCGCGTATAGTTGTATTGGGCGGACAAACTGTTTTCCTCGCCCAACGAATCGATGACCGCCTTCAGATACTCGTAATTGAGGTTGCTCTTATATCTATACCACGACCAAAGGTCTTTCAGCTCGTTGGTGCAACTGTTGATGATTTTTCTGTTAAAGCTCTTTGCGCCTGTGGCGGAGGAAGAGCGCGAACTAAGGCTGAGAAATTCGTTCATCGTGAGGATGGGGTGGGTGCGCCGGTCGTTATCAAAGGCAAGGTCGAAATCCCATACGGGAGAAACGCGGAATTTCTGGCCTCTGTCTTTTGTCATAAAGACGCTATAGTAGCCATCTGTGTTACCGCTGAGCTCTTCTATCAGAAAATATTTCAACCACGTCTCTTGATCCAGCACGGCGGAGTATCCTTCTACCGAATCTTTGTACGCTTCGGAATATACGCGCTGGCAAAGGTCGTCGAATGTCTGCTGGATATATGAAAACTGCTCATCTGTGATTTCGTCGTCCTTGGGATAATGTACTGTTACGGGTATGGAATAGGGGTAGGACGAGAAATGCTTGGGCTCGCTGCCGGCATAGGCGTCTATCTCTATCAGATAACCGCCTGTGAGCGAGTCGCCCGCGTTGTCATCGGCGTCCATCTTGGTTATGTCCACACGATTTTTGCGCACCTCCACCTGGTCGCACAATTGGTAGCTGCCTTTGTATTGCCCGTTGAAGATAACGTCTACCAACGAGATGGCTGGCGTGAAATCCATCTGGAAAATCCGGCTAAGAGTGAATGCCACATTGTTGCGGATGAGGCTCTTGTCGCCGTAATTGTTGATAAGTACCCACTCTTTGGCTTTGGCCGGCATATCCAGCAATCTACTTTTGTTTTCCAACTTGAATTTGTAGGGCTTTTTCTCAAATGACCAAGAACCGTTGCCCCGGCCTCTCACTTTCATGCTGTCGCTCATTATGTTACTGCCGTCTTGTGAGATTATATTGATGTGGCCCGGGAGGTAAGTGCTTCGGGAGGTTACTTCGGCCACATTCGCCGTGGTGCGGATGACTACCAGTGGCAGATTGGTGAGCTGAAAGAGATGGGAATCGTCGCCGGAGCCGGCGGTGCCGTAGAATCGCAGCTCACTGATGTTGGTGCGCGAATCATTGGGCCCCACATACCTCACATAGCGGAAGCCGCGCGAGCAATGGACGTCGTCTGTGGTGAGGGTGTTGTAATCAGGCGCGTCTTTGATGACGTGAAATGGGATTGCGTCGCTGAAATCCGGCTTGTTGGCGCCTTCAAACACGCCCAATACCAACCGCTGCGAGAAATTGGCCCGCGGAGCGTAGGCTACCTTGTGAATAACGTACTGTGAGCCCAAATCCAGACCCACCCAGCCCGTGCTGCGGTCGTAGGACGAGTAGTAAGTGGAGTAGTCTTCGTCGAAAACATCGGCGGGAGTGTTTACGGTGGTGGACGGTTGGCCTGTGGAATAATCCACCGAGGTGGCGCCGATGGGAATGCCGCTAAGAAGGGAGTTTGAGGTGGTGTCGGGCTTAGCGGTGAGGGCAATGTTTAGGGCTCTGCGCAGGTTGGCGGTGGCTGTGGTGTAGTCGGCGGCGGTGGAGGTGATGTCGTAGCTGCCGCTATTGATAAGCGATTCCACCGTATTCTGCTTATCTTTCAGAGAGATGACGGCATTCTGATTATATTGGTTGTTTTCGTTGCGAACAATCGTTTCGTATTGCGCGGAGATGGAATCATGATAGTCGGTCATCTCCTTATAAGCCTGTTGTTTGAGATAGTCGGCCGAGCGTTGCGCCTCGATAATACTGCTTACCTCGTCAGCGGAGACGGGGACGAGAGCCCACGAGTTGTTGCTCTGTTGCTGGGACGATGTACTGGCGTTATAACTGTCGCCGCCGATAATAATCCCGTTTTTGTCCGTCAGATTTTCGGAGGCAATGGCGTGGCTCATGGTGGTGTCCGCATCGCTGCAAATCCAATAGTGGTTTACTCCTTTCCAGCGGATAATCTGCGAGCATCGGGGCGTGGGCGAGCAGGTGAGCGCGTGGTTTGAGGCGGAACTATTGCCATCGCCCGCATCGTTGCCCGCCATTGCGTTGCCAGAATTGTTGTGGAAATTAAGATACCAGCCGCTGTACGCATTCTTTATTGTATAGCGGTCGCCATTGCCGGTGTGAGATATATAAAAGATGTAGTTGGCGTTGGTGGGCGAGTAAGTATCGTATCGGCAGAGGGCGAGAGCGTCGTTCGTGGTGGTGGCGCGGGCGGTATAGAGCGCGGGCTTGTTGCCATAGACCGCGGCGTAGGCGTCATTGTTGTTTACAATCGCATAATACCCGTCTTCTATGTCGCTTACCAAGGCTTTTCTAAAACTGTCTATCACTGCTTCGGAAACACGGTGGACATACCACACGTTTACGCCGTATTTTTTCGCCTCGCTGGGCGTGCCCCAGATGCTTAGGTCGCCCTCGGCGTCTCTTGCTCCGTTATGACTGTCGCTAAGGGCGTAGACGTAGGGGTTTCCGCTGAATTGTATTACGTATTTTGTGGGGTCGATGAGGGTGAAAGTCTGCGGCGTGGTGGGGGTGGAGGAAGTGGAGACGCCGGCACCGTATATTTGTTTGCCGCGGTCGATATAAGTGGAATACAACAGCGATTGGACATACCAATTGCCGTTGCCATCGGGCGTGAAGTGGTAGATTTGGTCGAAAGACGTGGGGTCGTAGGTTTTCCATTTCACTTGGTCGCCGTCGTTGTAGAGGGCATAGAGATTTTCTTGGTTATAGCGGATGGGTGGAACGGTGGTTTCGGTGTAATAGCCTGTGCCGTAGCCGGCCGAAACGATATTATAGTATCCTTCGGTGAGATAATCATCGGCAAAAGCGGTGGAGGAGAATAGGAATACCGCGCAGAGGAGGGTGTGTCGTAGTATTCCTTTTGCGAAACTGGTGCTAAATAGTGAGCAGAGCTTTCCCATATTTTTTTTAATTGTGAGTTTGGGCATAGATGATTACATTCGCGTTTTATCTTGCGCAGAAAATGTAATGTTTTTTGCGGCAAATATAATGTTTTTTCTTGAATAAGCCGCGTTTGTGCGGATTTATTACCTTTTCTTACGCCAAAAGATTTGCATTGACGGTTTTGTAGCCAAGTAAGGGCGTGAAGAGGCGCCTTTAGATAAGGTTATCTCAACAGATTGAAGTGGCGCCAGATGATGCGCGGGATACGCCGCCAGATGAATACGATGATGCGCCAGCGCCAGTCGATTATGCGGATATGGCACTTGTGATGGATGGCGCGCATAATGTCATCGGCCACCTTTTCTGGGCGCATGGTAAGGGGAAAATGGCTACCGCTGATGAGCGCGGTGTCTACAAAGCCAGGGCGAATGTCGGTGAAACGAATGTTGAGGCGGCGCGAGTTGGCCAACTGCTCCAAAGCCTGTATATACGTGTTGTTGAAGGCTTTTGTGGCGCTGTAACTGGGCGCAGGCCCCAGTCCTTTCACGCCAGCGATGCTGGAAATGACGGCAATATGGCCGCCGCCGTGGTTTGCCATGTAGCGGAAAGCCTCGCCCACCATACGCGTGAAGCCCATGGCGTTGGTGGACACGGTATTGAGCTCGATGTCCGGCTCCAACTGGGGATTCATCTTGCCAATGCCGGAAGAATGGAAATAGAGGTCGAGACCGCCGAGTTGGTCAATCAGATTGCGCAGAGACTTGTCGGCATCGGGATGGGTGATGTCTATTTGGGCGGTGAAAAGCCGCTTGTCTGTGTTCGGAAGATTGTGCTCCGATGTGATAATGTGCTTGTCTGCGTTCGATGTATTGAGCTTTGCGGTGATAAGCCGCTTGTCTGTGTTCGGAATATAGCTACCGATTGTTTGCAACGCGTCTATGCGCCGTGCGGCCACGCCCACTGTCCATCCTTCGGCCAGCAGTCTTTCTGCCACGGCGCGCCCGATGCCGGAACTGGCGCCAATCACAATGGCCTTCTTGCCATGGTTTTTCATAATGTTGATAAAAAAATGGTTTTGACGCGTATGGAAATGGCTGATGCCCCAATAATAAACGGTATAAGCCTCTATTGTTGCTGTATAGGTCTCAATTGTAGACTGTTAATGCCT
>CAZQVW010000111.1:0-3923 GCA_964596865.1 uncultured Bacteroidaceae bacterium | reverse complement strand
AATTGTAAACTATTGATACCTCAATATAAATGGAGGAAGCCTCAATCTTGATGTTTGTTGTCTTCAAAATTGAGGCTTCTTGCTTATGGGGAAATTGCCGCGTGGTATGCGGGCAATAACCATGCGTTATGCTATTCTGCGGGCGCGGGCTCCATGTTGGTGTAGACGGTCTGGACGTCATCAAAGTCCTCCAGTTTCTCCACCATCTTGTCTATTGTTTCGCGCTGCTCGGGAGTAACGCTGTGGAGGTCGTTTGGCACGTAGGTGAACTCGCCGCCCACGTCTTCGTAGCCCTTCCCCTCCAGATATTTCTGGATGTCGCCGTAGCTTTTGGGGTCGCCGTAGATGGTGATGGTGCCTTCTTCGGGATCTTCATCGTATTCGTCTTCCACACCGAGGTCGATGACGTCTAAAATAAACTCGTCCATGTCCATGCCCTCCTTCTTTTTGAAGGTGAAGACGCATTTGTGGTCGAAAATAAAGGCGAGGCTGCCCATTGTGCCGAGGTTGCCATTAAATTTGTTGAACACCGAGCGCACATCGGCCACCGTGCGGGTGGGGTTGTCGGTGAGGGTGTCCACAAGGATGGCTACGCCATGCGGCCCGTAGCCTTCGTAGGTCATAGACTTGTATTCGCTTTGGTCTTTGCCCATAGCGTTTTTGATGGCGCGCTCGATATTGTCTTTGGGCATGTTTTCGCGCTTGCACACAGCGATGATACTTCTCAATCCTGGGTTGTTTTCCGGTTCGGGCCCGCCTTGCTTCACGGCAATAGCGATTTGTTTGCCCAGTCGGGTAAAGGTCTTAGCCATGTGGCCCCAGCGCTTCAGTTTTGCTGCTTTTCTGTATTCAAAAGCTCTTCCCATAGTGGTTTTATTTTGTATTTATTTGTTTTCCGGATTTGGATATTGATTGCCAATTTGTGGGCGATAGATGATTTTTTCTACCTTAATTCGGCGCCCAGCCTCTGGCGGAAGGATTTCACCAAGTTTTCCATCACTTTGGTGATGGCCTTATCGGTGAGCGTGTGGTCGGTATCTTGCAGGGTGAAGTTTACGGCGTAGCTCTTTTTGCCCTCGGGCAGTTTTTTGCCCTCATAGACATCGAAGAGTTCCACTTTCTTCAGCAGATTGCGCTCGGCGGCGTATGCTGCGGCCTCCACTTGCTGGAATGTTACGTCCTTATCAATCAATAGGGCGAGGTCGCGGCTCACGGATGGGTATTTGCTGATGTGGGTGTAGGTGATTTTGTTTTTGCGACTGCGTTTCATCAGCGCGGCCCAGTCCAAATCGGCGAAATAAACCTGAGAGTGGATGTCCATCTCCTTCAGAATCTTGGTGCTCACCACGCCCAGTGTGGCATATACCTTGCCGTTGCGGTCTTCTATCTGCAGAGCCTGATGATAGATGTCCAAAGTGCACTCTTTGAAGTAAAGTTGGCCCAGACTGACGCCCAACCTCTGGAAGATGTCCTCCACATAGCCTTTCAGATTATAGAAGGAGTAGTCTTCGTTGGCATGAGTCCACGAGCCTTCCACTCTTTTGCCGGTTACCCACAGTCCCAAGTGCATGCTCTCGCTGTAGGCGCTAAGGATTTGGCCTTCTTTCTTGTTTTGGGCGTTATAAGAATAGGTATTGCCAAATTCATACATCAGCAGGTTCTCGGCTTGATGGTTGATATTGAATCTAATGGATTCCAGTCCGCCGAACAAGAGGGTTTGCCTCAACACACTGAGGTCTTCGCTCAGGGGATTGATGAGGCGGACGCAGTGGTCTTTGGTATAAGCCTCGAGGTTTTCGTAGTAGGCGGAGCGGGTGAGCGAATTATTCATTATCTCATTGAATCCCTGCGCCGTGAGCTGTTCACTGATGATATGCTGTAGCTTATTGTTGCGGTCTACCTCGCCTTTTACCGTCAAGGAGGATTTCACTGTGGTGGGAATCTCCACATTATTGTATCCGTAGATGCGGAGAATGTCCTCTACCACATCGCAGGGCCTTTGCACGTCCACCCTGTAGGCCGGTACGGTGAGCGAGAGCTCCTCTTTTGTCTCGTTGTCTATGCTTATCTCCAGACTGCGCAGGATAGATTTTATTGTCTCGTGTGGGATTTCCTTGCCAATCAGCGAGTGTACATAATCATAACGGAGGGTTACGTGGAAATCCTCAATCGGGTTGGGGTAGACGTCTTTTATCTCCATCGAAACTTTGCCTCCGGCCAATTCTTGGGCCAAGATTGCTGCCTGCTTGAGGGCGTAGATGGTTCCGTTGGGGTCTATTCCGCGCTCAAATCGGAAACTGGCGTCGGTGCTCAGTCCGTGGCGGCGAGCAGACTTGCGAATAGTGGTGGGATTGAAGTAGGCCGACTCAAAGAGGACGTCCTTGGTGGTTTCGTAAGTGCCGGAGCCCTTGCCGCCAAACACACCGGCGATACACATCGGCTCTTTGGCATTACAGATGGCCAAATCCTCGCTGGATAGCTTGTGCTCCACGCCATCGAGCGTAACAAACGGAGTGCCCTCCGGCTGTGTCTCCACAATCACGGTCTTGCCGGTAATCATATCTGCGTCAAAGCAATGGAGGGGCTGGCCGTAAGCGTGCATTATATAGTTGGTGATGTCCACGATATTGTTGATAGGGCGCAGGCCGATGACGTTGAGTTTTTCTTTCAGCCATTCGGGGCTCTCCTTCACCTCGCAGCCGGTCAGGGTTACGGCGGCGTATCTGGGGCAACGCTTGGTATCTTTTATCTGTACATCGATTTCCAAATCGTGGTTGTCCACATGGAAGGCGTCGGTGGAGGGGCGGTGGAGCGAGGTCTTGTAGCCGTTCTGTACGAGCCAAGCATAGAGGTCGCGAGCCACACCGTAGTGGGAACAAGCGTCGGCGCGGTTAGGCGTGATGTCTACCTCAATCACATAGTCGCTCTCCAGATGATAATATTCGGCAGCGGGGGTGCCCACCTTGGTCTCGGGCGGCAGGACGATGATGCCGGCGTGGTCTGTGCCCACCCCAATCTCGTCTTCGGCGCAAATCATGCCCAGGCTCTCCACACCTCTAAGTTTGGAGCGCTTGATAGTGAAAGGCTTGTCGCCATCATAAAGCACCGTGCCTATTGTGGCCACGATTACCTTCTGCCCAGCGGCCACATTGGGCGCGCCGCACACAATCTGTGAGGGCGTTTCCTCACCGATATTCACACTGCAGACGTGCAGGTGGTCGGAATTGGGGTGCATCTCGCATGTGAGCACCTCGCCCACCACCAATCCTTTTAATCCACCCTTAATGGATTGCACTTCCTCCACTCCGTCCACTTCCAAACCGATGGAGGTGAGGGCATCAGCCGTCTGCTGTGCGTCGAGGTCGAAATCGACGTATTCCTTCAGCCACTTATATGAAATATTCATCTTCTTAACGCGTTTTATATTCTTTGTTTACGCTTCTTGTGCGTTTGTTTGCGCCCAATTCGCGTATTGACGTGCAAAAATAGTGAAAAATCGCGGTATATGATAGTGGATTGTGCGAAAAAGTGAATTTGCGCGGATATTATTCCTCAATAGGTTAGTGAGAATGGCGCTATAATAATATAATAATGTGGCAGAAACCGGTTTCATGTCGATTGCAGGATGCAGGAATGCGCCCTAACGCCAACGCACCGAAGGGAGCGCAGCAACGCACCATAGGGAACGCTGCAACACACCGTAGGGAACGCTGCAACGCACCGAATGGAACGTTGGCGGCGACAGGGGAATATTGGGTCCTTTTGCGAGCTTACTGTGTATTTGATTGTATTTTATTGAGTTTTGATTGGTCGTTTGCAAATATTATTGCTTACTTTTGCAATTGTTTGGCACAAGTTGCAGCTAAGCTGCTGAAAAAAGTCCGCCGTTTTGTGTTAAAGCTCCACATGGTGGCGTGCAGAAC
>CAZQVW010000110.1:0-9115 GCA_964596865.1 uncultured Bacteroidaceae bacterium | reverse complement strand
GTGGCAACCAAGGTGATATTGAATGCTTTGAGAAAAATGACGGTGTGATTGTTGAAGTAACTATGTTAGAAGGAAGGTCACAAACAACTGCGGAGATTTGGCCTATACAACGTCATTTGGAAGATTTCACAAAGAAGTATGAATTTTCACCTTCACGAACCGAGGCAATTTTTACTGCTCCTTCTATTTTTATTGACACTTCACGCCAAATAAGGTTCGTCAGAAGTGCCGATAAGGAAATTATACGTCCTTACACTATCTCCCAGTTTGCCAAATATTTGGAAGATAACGATCACCTTAAATCAAGGGTATTGGCATCGGTTGACTATGACGAAGATGTTAAGAACTTAATATATAACAGACTAGTTACCAATCCAAAAACTACTAATGCACAGATAAAAATTGAGGTCCAAAGCAAGTATGGGGAAAGATACCCTGATATGAAACCTCGAGACTGGGATGACATCATTGAGTCTTATTTGTACGTTAGACAAAAGTCTGGCGATAATATAGAAGATTACGACAAGGCTGCCGAGCAAGGGCCTTATATGGATTAACGTAGAAAAAAAACAAAATACATCCTTATATAATAGTCATCAGACTTATATAATAGTCATCAGAACGAAAATTAAGAACTTTGCCTTTTACTGAAATACTTGATATTTTTCTTATTCATGATATATCAGAAAAGGTTTGCGATATTATTTTTGTCTTTTCATCGATTAAAACTAAATCTTAATCATTATAATTATGACAGAGCAAGAACAGCTTATTGCTCAATGTACAGAGCGAGCTAAACAATGGCTTACCCCTGCTTTTGACGAGCAAACACGACAGGACGTTCAGGCTATGCTGGACAACCCCGACAAGACAGCACTTATCGACTCCTTCTATCAGACCCTCGAATTTGGCACTGGTGGTCTGCGTGGCATCATGGGTGCAGGCACAAATAGGATGAACCGCTATGTGGTGGGCACAGCCACACAGGGGTTTGCCAATTATCTTAACAAGGCCTTTGCCGGAAAGAAAGACATCGCTGTGGTGGTGGGCCACGATTGTCGTAACAACTCCCGCCTCTTCGCAGAGACTGTGGCCGACATTTTCTCCGCAAACGGCATAAAAGTATATCTTTTCGAGGGCTTGAGACCTACCCCTGAGATTTCTTTTGCCATTCGCCAGCTGAAGGCACAAGGTGGCGTGAATATCACAGCCAGTCACAACCCAAAAGAATATAATGGCTACAAGGCTTATTGGGATGACGGAGCGCAGGTGTTGGCTCCCCATGATACAGGCATCATTGACGAGGTAAATAATGTTTCCATCGACCAGGTGAATTTTCAAGGTAACCCCGATCTTATTAAAATCATCGGCGGAGAGATGGACGTGGACTATCTGAAGGCAGTACATGAGACTTTGATTGACCAAGACGTTATCAATCGCCAGAAAGACCTCTGTATCGTCTATACTCCGCTGCACGGCACTGGCCGCGTCATTATTCCTGCCTCCCTTAGGCTTTGGGGATTCCAAAATATTAATGTGGTGAGGGAGCAGATGGTGATTGATGGCAATTTCCCCACGGTGGTGTCGCCCAATCCCGAGAATGCGGAGGCCATGACGCTTGGCATGAAGTTGGGCACCAAGTTGGGCGCCGACCTTGTCCTCGCCTCTGATCCTGATGCCGATCGTCTCGCTGTGGTTTGCCGCGACCCTAAAGGTCAATGGTGCATCCTCAATGGCAATCAGACTGCGCTGATGCTTTCTTATTATATTATTGAGAATAAGAAGCGTTTGGGGCAACTTAATGGCAACGAATTCATGGTGAAGACCATTGTTACCACTGAGACCATCGCCGACATCGCTCGCCGCAACGGGGTGGAGATAAGAGATGTCTATACCGGCTTCAAATGGATTGCCCGCGAGATAAAGATCTCTGAGGGCAAGAAAAAATATATCGGTGGTGGCGAAGAGAGTTTCGGCTATCTGCCGTTTGATAAAGTGAGAGACAAGGATTCTCCCGCTTCTATCAGTCTGTTGTGCGAGATAGCAGCGTGGGCTAAAGACAATGGGCTCACTCTCTACGACCTCTTGATGAAAATCTACCTTGATTATGGCTTCGCCTACCAGCAGACAATTTCCGTAACGGAACCAGGAAAGAGTGGCGCCGACAAGATTAAGGCTATGATGGCTGGTTTCCGCACCAATTCCCCCAAGACCCTTGGCGGCAGTGAAGTGGTTTGCGTAAAGGACTATCAAACACTCAAACAAACCGACAAGGATGGCGTAAAAGACCTCCATATGCCGGCTAAGAGCAATGTCTTACAATGGTTTACCGCCGATGGCACCAAAATTTCCGTGCGTCCCAGCGGTACGGAGCCTAAGATTAAATTCTATATCGAGGTGAAAGGAGATATGCCCACTGCCAACGATTATGACAAGGCCGTCTCTGTCGCCCAAAAGAAGGTGGAGGCTATTAAGGCCGACCTTGGTTTATAATTCCCAATGCTTTTAATGGCATTATCTCTTAGAAAAGATTAATCGTAATAGGCGCATCGTCATTATGATGGTGCGCCTTTACATAGAAATAGGTTTGAAAATCTTTCGTTACATATTAGTTAGTTTGGTTGTCTGCATCGTGGGAGTGTACCTCGCGTTGCTTTTGGCTGTGAGCGTGCCTTCCGTGCAGCGCTATATCGCTAAAAGCATTGCTTCGAGTTTGTCTGCAGCTTTAGGCACGAGGGTGGATGTGGGCAACGTAAGGGTGGATTTTTTCAGTAGCGTGAGAGCTGACAGTATCACCATTTTCGACCATCACAACCGCAGGATGTTGGCTGTAAATAGGTTGGATTGTTCCGTAGGAGTGCTGGAATTGTTTAGCGGTCGATTGAAAATTAATAACCTTAAAGTAATAAAGGGGAATGTCTATATTTGCAAGGAACGGGAGGATGGTAGATTAAATTGCCAATTCTTAATAGACAGCCTGTCTGCGCAAAAGGGCAGCGCCAAGACGATTGATGTCTCTTTGAAATCGCTTTTGCTAAAAGACGTGAGGTGGTGTTACCAAGATTATTCCTCGCCGTTTACAGGTATTGCCCTTTTCTTCGCTGATAAAGGGCATACTTCCCGTATTAGCGGCATACTGCGCACCTTTTCGCTTAATCACGAGAGTGATACCTCCTGGCGCATTCGCAATTTGTCTGTCAATACGTGCAACGGAAATTCCATAGAGCATTTTCAAGGCAATTTTCGCCCACTGATTGCCCACAAAGCGAAATCTCCACTTAATCTTTCTTCTACCAATCAGCTTGACATCAGACGATTGTCAATCATTACTAAAGATGGACTCCAATTTTCCCTTCGCGATTCATACATTAGATTGGATTCCAGCGACAAGACATTTACCTCACTATGCAATATTGCATGTTCCGGCGGCATAAATTCCGATTCCAACGACAAGAACAATGTGTGGGGGCGTTATATTGTATCTGCCAGTGGTAAAAATAACGCAAACAATGTGGTGATGCCCCTTAGTGGCAATATTTCTGTTCGTCGAACCAACGGTAGCAAATTGCTTAAAGTTGATTTCCGCGCAGCCAAAAAGATAAAGGAACGTTTTGTCGTTGGTTTTGATGCCGACATAGATCTTAATGATGTTAAGCCTATTTGCGAAGCTCTGGATATAGAGTGGCCCAAACACCCTCTACTGTATTCCACTCGCCATCTCAAACAGAGCGGACGCGCCGAAGTAAATGGTGAGAAATTTGCTTTCACCGGCAAAACAGATGCCGGTTGGCTGAAAATGGTGGAGGACATCAACTTGCGCCATCGCACACTGAATTGGCAGATTGGCATTGATCATATTTCTGTGCCTGACTCACTTTTGCCCGCTGACTTTAAAATGGCCGATGTGGATTTCAGAGGCCAGTTTAATCTCTTGCGGCATAATGCTTATGATGCTACAAAAATTCCGCTTAAACAGTTAGTCCATGAAGTTGCTGGAGCAGTGGAGGTAAAGGCCGAAAAGGTGGAATACGGAGACATTGCATTGCAAAATGTGAATGTGAAAGGTAGCAGTACAGACAATAACATTCTATTTCAGGTTGTAGCAGGCATTGGCAATCCAGATACTCGGCACAATGAGGGCGGCGGCAATATTATTGTACATGGCAATGTGGGCGATCCTTTTGGTGAGGCCATTTTGCAGGGTGATGCCGATGTGAAGGATTTGCATCTGCCACAATTTGGATTCCACAACTCACTGTGTCCACGCGATGTGAGCGGCAAAATGGAAGTGAAGGCAAACAATATCTTCACTATCCCCACTCATTTTTCCATGACCGTTCAGGATTTTTCCGCTAAGACGACGGACGGTGAGGAGTTAGCTATTAACTATTTAATGTTGAGCGGCAATAAGATTGGAAAAGATACACATTATCACCTAAATAGCGACTTTGGAAATGGCAATATTGTTTCCAATATTGGTGTCAATAAATTAATTCCAGCCATAAAATTTGCTCTTGCACGCCATTTGCCTGCTCTTATTGGTGGGAACAATGGCGATTATCTTTCGCAATCCATTAATAGCGATGATGGTTATTGCCACGGAGTGTTGTCGCTGAAGGATAGCCGCTTGCTGTCTGTTCTTATGGGTATGGATCTCAGTCTGCAAAAGCCCGCTACTTTAGAGCTCAATCTCCATTCCGGTATCCCTGGCAGCGCAATCACTCTTTCTATGCCATCGCTTTGGTTTGGCGGCACGCCATATAAGGATGTCAGCCTTTTCCTTACAGACAAGCGCGATTCCCTTCTTGGGGCAGTGATGCTAACACGCTATTTTGGCGACACCCCAGTTAGGATTGAAAACCACCTGTCCGGTCATGCCGATAACTTGAAAGTGGAAACGCTTTGGAAAAACCTTAAAGATGTTAGCACACGTGGCAGTCTGCTCACGTCCACACGTTTCCGCCGCAATCATTCCGGCGTCTTGGCCGTGCATACCGAGGTCTTGCCTACAGATATTCTCATCAACGACACCATCTGGCAGATTTCTCACGCAATTCTTGACCACGAGGGCGAAAACACGGTTGTCAAGGATTTGATTGTCTCTCGCGGCGACCAATACGCCAGTCTCAATGCCAGCAGATATGGGCGCGACAATCATTTTCTCCGTCTCCAACTGAATGATATAGAGATAGAATATTTGCTGGATTTGGTGGACTTCGATCCAGTGAATTTCAGTGGGCGTGCCAGCGGCGTAGTCAGGAGTGCAGACGAACTGGGCGTGGGCGATTTGGTGGGCAATCTTACGGTGAGAGAGTTTCGCTTTAACACGGGTTATCTTGGTCAGATGAATGCCAAAGCGCAATGGCATAATGATAGGGGGCATCTCACCTTTGACGCTCGCACTCAAGCCACTCCCGACGACTCCACGCTCATTAGCGGAGATGTGGGCATTACAGACAATAGCCTGGATATTCTTATCCGTTCCCAAAAGACCAACCTCCAGTTTCTCAATAAATATCTCGGCGGCTTTATGAGCGATTTGCAGGGCAACTGTACAGGTCTTTTCCGCGTGTTTGGCACATTCCACGATGTGCAACTGGAAGCCGATGAACAGGTTAATTATCTTAGCTTCCGCCCCAAGATTACCGGTGTGCCTTACACCATAGAGAATGAGCATCTCTCTATCCGCCCCGACACGATAGATCTCACAGGCCTTGTGGCGCGCGATCCCTACGGCAACGCCATCAACATCAGCGGTAGTCTAAACCATCATTTTCTGCGTGGCTTCAATTACGATTTCTCTTTCGTGCCTCATAATGCCATGATATTTAATTGGCAGGAAGATCTTTCGCGCTCTTTCTGGGGCACCGTCTTTGCCGATGGCGCCGCTCGGCTTCACGGAGACTTTGATGTTGTTAATCTCACAGGCGAGCTCACCACCACCGGCGATGAGGGTGCCACTGTTATCAACTATAATTCCGAAGCTGCCACTACCGAGGACAATGATAAGGATTATATCCGTTTTATCACCCCCCAGCAGAAATATTCCGCCGCCGTGAGCAATCCTTCTGCCGTGCCATCGATACCGCTCGACCTCGGCACGGATGTGAGAATGGATATCAAACTTAATGCCACCCCTCCCGCCACGCTCAACATCATCACCGACCCCATCACGCGCGACAACCTCTCCCTACACGGCGCAGGCCCGCTGAGAATGGAGTATTATAATCATGGGCGCTTCGACCTCTCGGGGCTCTATACCATCGTTGGCGGCTCATACAAGCTCACTATCAAGGATATTATCCGCAAGAACTTTGAAATTCAGCCCGATGGCTATCTGCGTTTCAACGGCAATCTGGATGACGGCGATATTAATATAAAAGGTGTCCACAGGATTAATTCCGTTTCCCTTAGCGACCTCAACGTGGGCGCTTCGCAATCTAATAGTACCGTGGGCGTGGATTGTATCCTAAATTTCACCGGCAAAACCTCCAACCCCAATGTTTCATTCGACCTCGATTTTCCGCAGGCCAACGCCGATGAGAATATCCTGCTCAAGAAATTTGTACTTACAGAGGAGGATCGCAACCTTCAGGCAGTCTATCTGCTTAGTATCGGGCGTTTCTACACTTATAATTACGACACCTTTGCCTCTTCCACCGGTACGCAGAGTCAGGGGGCCAACGCTATGAGTTCGTTCCTCGCCGGCACGCTCAGCGGACAGGTGAACAATATCCTTCAAGACGCGCTGCATATCCAGAATTGGAATTTCGGCACTAATATTGCCACGGGCCGCCAAGGTTTCAACGACATGGAGGTGCAAGGAACACTTAGCGGACGAATGTTCAACAATCGTATGCTTTTTAATGGTAACTTTGGTTACCGCGACCAAATGACCACCTACAGTAATAACTTTGTGGGCGATTTTAATCTCCAGTGGTTTCTTAATAAGACCGGCACAATATCGCTGAAGGCCTACAGCGAGACCAACGACCGCTATTTCACCAAATCTTCGCTTACCACTCAAGGCGGCGGTCTCCTTTTCCAAAAGGATTTCACCCGCTTCCGCGATTTCTTCAAAAAGAAGTAGGCCGGTTTTCCACTTTCATTGCTTTTTTATATTCCTGTACCGTGTCTGGAATTTGCCCAGATATAAAATGCCGCCGCGAAAAGATAATCTTTTCGCGGCGGCATTTTATATTCTTACCAACTGATTTGCAGCAAGTAGGACAATAGGGTAGGGGAAAGGCGCAGAAAAAGTCCGATATTTTGTGATTACTGGTGTCGGGTAAGACAAGAATGAGTTTTTTTCGCAGCCTCAAGGCCGGCACCTACTGACTAAAACTGCTATATACCACAGTGATGGTTACGGGGTTGGTTTCGGAGCCCACCAGCTTCACGGAAGAAAGGGACATGTCGGGATAGACGTCTACAATCTGGTTTTTACTGTTAAGGGCTGTGGTAACGGGTATGAGCACCATCTTGTTCCAATCGGGATGGGCGGCTTCCCACGCGCACAACTTGGATTGGCGCTGTGCCTCACTGTCGGAATTGCTGACACCGGCCTCCTTCTCGCGATAAGAACGCAGATAGGTGATAAGGGGCGCAATGTTGGAGAACGTATAACTGTTATACTGGGAAGAAAAAGCGGTGGTGTAGGATGTGATGTTGTTTGGCACCTCCCTATCTTCGAAATAAGTGTACATCTTCTCCTTAGGCATCATCAGAAGTTGCTTGGGCGAGGGCAGACTGTAGGCGTTTGAAACGCCGTTGTTGTAGCGGGAGAAAACAATGCGGGCACTGTTGATGGAATCCTGCTCATGGTTTTTGTAAATGGAATCCACAGGCAGGGTAATCTCGGTGGCCAAAGCCACGGGAGCCTTCACAAATGTATAGTCGGTGGCCTGTAGCAATGGGGTGAGGTCTTTGTTTTGGAATGAGTTGCATTGAATTACCTCGCCAGTGGCGGCCACTCGCTTTATACCCACGTATGTGCTGTCGCCGACCGTAAACCGGAAAAAAACGGTGAGTGTGGTGATGTCGATGTCCACCATAGTGCCGTTGCCGGAGAGTGTTTTGAAATAAAATCCGGGACAAACATTGCGTATAAAGGAGTAGGAATTATGAAAGTACTCCGGATTGGAATAATATTTGCGCAGGATTTTGGTGCCGTAGGAAACGGGCAATTTCACACGGATGTTTTTGGAGTAACTGGACTTAAACCTCACCGTGTCATCCACCGAGAGGTCGGTAACGGCGAAGGAAGTCTCTTTGCGGATGGCATCCGGCCGCGGATTGAGGTAGGGAGCGGGGTCTACATCGGTGTAGAATTTCTTTCCCTCGGGCATAACGTTGGCCGAATCCAGTTCGTAGACGCCCATCTTCATGGAGTTGATGGAATCGCCGTAATAAGACTGTATATACAGGTTGAGCAAAACGGAATCCGCCACCACCTCGCCGTTTTCCTTATGCATGGCCGAAATATCGGGCAGGTTGTCGTCCTCGAGGGTGGCAAACTGTGCCATAAAGTCGGCCGTAGTGGTGGCGCCGGTCTCCGGATCTGTAACACGCCCCAGATGGCAGGTGGAAGTGTAGGCGGCCATCGAGTCTACTTCAACAGTGGCGGTGTGAATAGGGAATAGAGCTTGTGAGGTTGTGGTATGGTCGGTGGAAGGCATCACTGATATTCCAATATTGCCCGTATCATCGTCGCAGGACGTGAGTAGCGGCAACAGAACTCCTATCAGGGCGCAGGCAAGCAGCGTATGTTTCATAATAATAGGCGGAAATATAAAATCTAATTGATTTCTTTTTTCGTCATTAATCTTGTTTACCCGTCTCAATCTGGGCAAAAATCTTTTCCAATACGGCACCGTTGCCCTTATCGGTGGCATCATCGCTATATTGGGCCACAGGTATTCCCCTTTCTTTGGCGTAATCCACCACCTCGGGGGCCACACCGTTATCGGCCACCACAGCAGCATCGGAGAATCGCAGTGCCAACTTCTGAAGGTCGGTAGGCAATTTATATTCCAACCCGTAGCTCATGGCATCCTCGACTGTAACATTGCGAAAAGCCATCATATACGGAAATCTCTCGGGCATGGGCTTGGTG
>CAZQVW010000109.1:0-9146 GCA_964596865.1 uncultured Bacteroidaceae bacterium | reverse complement strand
AACAATAACTAAACAGTACTGTTTAGTTATTGTTACAGTACTGTTAACGCAAACTATCGCGCACTTTTTTTGCATGAGTGCGCGATAGGATTGTCTTTTCAGGCGGAAAAACCGCCGTTAGTCGGATAATATGGGGAAATTGTGCAGGTCGCTTAAGATTTTGTCCCTGCATTGCTCCATGAGCCATTTAGGAGTGGACGTGGCTCCGCAAATGCCAATCCTTAATGGAATATGGGGGGAGGAAAAAAGTGATGTATCGGCGGATAACGCTACGCAGTTGTCTGATAACGCAGTGTTGTTGTCTGATAACGCAGTGTTGTCGTCTGATAACGCAGTGTTGTCGTCTGATAACGCAGTGTTGTCGTTGGATAACGCAGTGTTGTTGTCTGGTAACGCAGTGTTGTCGTTGGATAATGGGGAATGAGCAGTGGATAATGGTGTATTCTCGGTAGTTGGTTGTGAGAATAGGGTGGGGAGGTGGATGTCTGCCGGGCCCTCAATGAAAAAGGAATGGGGATTGACGCTACGGCAGGCTTCAAACAGGACCTTGCCGTTGCTGCTCTTGCGCCCGCACACAAAAAGAATGGCATCCTGCTGCGAGGCAAAGGTCTTGAGGCGCGGGATGCGGTTGCTAACTTGGCGGCATACGGTATCAAAATATTTGAAAGTGGCAGGCGGCTGTATTCTCTCCTTGATGAGCGAAACGATATGCAGAAATTGCTCTAACGGTTGGGTGGTCTGAGAAAAGAGACGTATGTCGCGATGATAATCCAACAGGGAAAGTTCGTCTTCGCCGGATATGACGATGGCACTGCCCGCCGCATTCTCCGGCGATTGCGCCACTTGGCCCACAAGCCCCAATACCTCGGCGTGGCCCCGCTTGCCGAAAATCACTATTTGGGCCTGCGGCTCCTTCTGATTGGTTTCGCGGATGCGCTGTTGCAAACGAAGTACCACGGGGCAGGTGGCGTCTATCAAAGTGATGTGGTTCTGGCGGGCGGTGAGGTAGGTTTGCGGCGGTTCACCGTGGGCGCGCAGAAGCACTTTCGTATCTTTCAGATGCGAGAATTGGGAGTGGTCGATTGTGAGCAGGCCCAGCTTGCTTAATCGCGTTACCTCCTCGCCATTGTGGACGATGTCGCCAAGACAATAGAGCGATCCTCCGCCTTGTAGCTCCTCTTCGGCCATACTGATGGCTCGGGTAACGCCGAAACAGAAGCCGGAACCCTCGTCAATGGTGATGCGTATGTCGTTGGGTGTCATTCTTGTGCGCGACAATGATAAAGTGCCAATAGAATGGCGAGCTGCTCGTGGGGGGTGAGGTTGGTATTGTCTATCACTACGGCATCTTCGGCTTGGCGCAGTGGACTTACTTCGCGATGCGTGTCAATATAATCGCGCTCCTCAAGATTTTTTGCTACCTCCTCAATGGTGGCGGCTTTGCCCTTGCTCTCTAATTCACGAAAACGGCGACGAGCGCGCTCCTGCTTGTTGGCTGTTACAAAAATCTTCATTTCTGCGCGTGGAAAGACGGTGGTGCCGATGTCGCGACCGTCCACCACCACACCGCCAAGGCTGCCCATCTTCTGTTGCTGCCTCACCATCTCCTCTCTCACAAAGGGCAGGGCGGCTATCTGGCTCACCCTTTGCGATACCTCCATAGAGCGTATTTCTGTCTCCACGTTTGCGTTGTCAAGATAGGTCTCCACCATATTGGTGGCGGGATTGAGCGCCTGCGTGATGGCGATGGTGGGCAGTAGACGGCGCAATTGGGGAGCGTCCACGGTGTTGTCGGGATTGATGAGGTTGTTGCGCAAAGCCATGAGCGTTACGGCCCTATACATGGCGCCCGTGTCTATGTGGGTGTAGCCGATGGCGAGGGCCAAATCGTGGGCCATAGTGCTTTTGCCGCACGATGAATAGCCGTCCACGGCGATAGTAATCTTTTTCATAGGGAAAAATGAATCTTATTCTGAAATAATTGACGGGGAAATCAAAAGAAATGGCAGGCTGCGCGATTGTTGCAGTACGGAATGCGGGGATGGCAGATTGGCAAACGATTATTGTTGGCCAAAACTGTAGGAAATATTAAAAAGGATGGACGAAGCGTCCACGTGATATTTAGCCCATGACACTCCCGCCTTAATCCGGTTGGTTTGGAGGCCTGCGCCTAAAGACAATCCCGCTCCGTGGGCCGAGCCTGCGGCTTTTAATTCGTTTGCGCGGCGGAAATTATATCCTGCTGCCACGTAGATGTTGTCTGAAGGGATAAAATCCACGCCCACCACCAAGTGATTCGACAGTTTGCGGCCCATACTGCTTTTTCCTTTGGGGTTGAAATAATAATCGTTGCTCCAGCGCGTGAGGTCTTTCAGCGTGAGGGAGAAGCGAAACGGGGCATGAGAAAGTTTCTGGGTTATACCAATCTGAAAATCAAAGGGAAGGTGCTCTTTGTGGTCTTCGTCGAATGAGGAAATCTGCGCTCCTATGTTTTTCAATACTGCGCCAAAGGCAAAGCCGTGGTCATCATCGTTGTAATGCGCGCCCAAATCCACACTTAGCGCCGTGGAGGAATAATCAGCGTATTTGGAGGTGATGAAACGCCCTGTGGCGCCGCCCACCCAGTGCTCGCCCATGGTGTAACTATATAATGCGGAGATGGCAATGTCCTTTGCGGAGAACGTGCCGAGAATATTGCCGTCCTCATCTGTCTCATCCATATCATCGTAATCGAATACCTGAGCCGTAAGAGCCACTGTGTGTCTCACACTAAACACTTTCACAAAGGCCGCTCCCAATATCTTGGTGTCGCCCACATAAGATTGATAATCAAGGTTGAGAGAGTTGTCGTTCACAGCGGCGGCCTGTGCGGGATTAGAGAAAACAAGGGTGGGATCGTCCAGCTTGAGCGACACATTGTCGCCACCCAGAGCCGCCACATGCGCCGACATCGGTATCTTTAGAAAATTGAATACCGAGGTGGCTTCTTGGCTGCGGACAGACAGTGCCCAGCATATTATGAGCGCAAAAATGAGAGCTTTTCTCATCCGTTTAGAAAATTTGACATTAAAGTTAGTGCAAATCAAAATAACCGCTGTAATTTTGCGGTTGGAAAACCGCACCATAATATTATAACGCAGGAATCGGCGATTTATGATAATTGCGGCGGTGTTTTTTCAAATCAGTAAACAAAGATGCCTGGCAACGAGATATTCCATAAGGCCTGGAACAAGATGGTCTTTGAGGGTCGCAACAAGGATTACGGTGCCTATAAGATGCGCAGCTACACGGGGCGGCGCTATGGTGTGGCTCTTGGTTGCTTAGGCGGAATGTTCTTGCTGGCGGTGTTGCCCTTTGTGGTCGCTATGATTGTGTTGGCGCATAAGCCAAAGGCTGATATAAATATAGATAAGGTGGCTCATCTGGAGGGTGTGCGCATCAAGGAGGCGCGCCCGCAACGCAGGCCGGAAAAGAAAGCCGAGCCCAAGCCGAGCGATAAGACTGATGAGCTCACGGATATGACCGAGGTGCCGCCCGATGTTGTCGTGGTGGAGCAGGACGAACCGGTAGACCCCGATAAGATTGTGGATCTCAAGGAGGATTCCTTGCAGGTGCTCCTCAATGAGCAGCATCTGGATCTTGTGAAGAATGAGGAGCGCACCGATGGCGTGGTGGTGGACACAATCCCCCTCTATCCGGGCGGATTGAGCTCGTATATGAAATGGCTGGATTCGGTGATGGTATATCCGCCAGCCTGCGTGAGAAGCAAGATGCAAGGCACAGTGGTGGTGGCATTCATTGTGGACGTGGACGGCACCACCAAGGATCCTCGCATCATTCAGGGGTCGTATAAGCAATTTAATAGCGAGGCCTTGAGGGTGATGCACTTGATGCGCCCGTGGAAGCCCGCCAGAAAGCGTGGCCGCCCCATCAAATCTCAGGTTACGGTGCCGGTGGTGTTCTCCTTGCAGTGAAAAAATGGCCTTGCTGCGCGCGGAATTTGGGCGATAGGTGTGTGCGTTGTGCTCGCCTGTGCAAAACATTGTATTTTTTTTGCACCTCTTTTTCTGCCCGCTCGCCGATTGCCAAAACGAAAAATACTAACGAAAATTATATATAAGTTATTATGTACTCAAGCGACCAAATACTTCAGCGCGTGAATGAAGAAATAGCTCATCTCACCTATCCCTCGCGCCCCGAGGGGCTCTACGACCCCATAAAGTATGTACTCTCCATAGGCGGCAAGCGGTTGAGGCCGGTGTTTATGCTGTTGAGCGCACAGGCGCTGGGCGGCGATATTGAGAAAGTGTTGCCTGCGGCCGTTGGTTTGGAAACCTACCACAATTACACCCTCTTGCATGATGATTTGATGGACCAAGCTGATATGCGCCGCGGCAAACCCACCGTTCATCGCCGATGGGATAGCAATACCGCCATCCTTTCCGGCGACACAATGCTGGTTTTGGCTTGCAAATACATTATGTCTACGTCTTCTCCGCATACTGACGAGGCTATGCGCCTGTTTATCCAAACGGCTCTCGAGATTGGCGAAGGGCAACAGTATGATATGAATTTTGAGAAGCGCACCGATGTTACCGAACAGGAATATTTGGAGATGATTCGTTTGAAAACCTCCGTCCTCGTGGGGTGCGCCACAAAGATGGGGGCCATCCTCTCCGGAGCTGACAAGCAGGTAGCCGACCAGCTCTATAATTTTGGCGAAAAGATAGGGTTGGCCTTTCAATTGCAGGACGATCTTTTGGACGTCTGGGGCAATCCTGCCGTCTTTGGCAAGAAAATCGGGGGCGACATACTGCAAAACAAAAAGACGTTCCTTTTGATTAATGCAGCTCTGTTGGCCAACGAACGCCAAAAGGCTGAACTGACACGCTGGATCACTGCCACTAATCCCGATGCCGAAAAGAAAATCACTGCTGTAACAAATATTTATAACGAATTGGGCATTAAGCAACTTACAGCCAATAAAATCAATTCATATTTCTCGCAGGCTCACACTATTCTCAACGATATGCCTATCGATAAGACCCACGCCCTCCCTCTGTGGGATTATGCCGAATCGCTCATCAATCGCAGTTACTAAATGTTTATCGATACTCACGCTCATCTCTACGAAGACGACTATAAGGACGACATTGATGATGTTATCCTTAGGGCTCGTGATTCCGGTGCCCAAAAGGTGTTTGTGCCTCCCACCGATGTAAATTCCACCATCAAGGCGCGCGATCTCTGCCGCAGGTATCCGGATTTCCTTTACCCTATGATTGGGCTTCACCCCGAGGATGTGGGCGATGATTATAAGCAGCAGTTGCAGGCGCTGGAGCAGATTTTGGAGGACGACATCAATAGCGGCAGGCGCGAGTTTATAGGTATTGGCGAGGTGGGGCTCGATTATTATTGGGACCGCTCGCGCATCCAGGAACAGAAAGACGCGTTTACTATTCAGATTGGTTGGGCGGTGAAATACGGGCTGCCCTTGATGATTCACGCACGTTCTGCCAATGGAGACCTATTGGCATGCCTCCGACCCTTTCGCGACAAACTGGCGCATGGCGGCGTGTTCCATTGTTTCTCCGGCAACGACCACGAGGCCGACGAACTGCTCCGCTTTCACCCTGATTTTATGCTCGGTATTGGTGGTGTGCTCACGTTTAAAAAGTCTAAGCTCCCCGAAACGGTCAAGACTGTCCCCATTGAGCGAATTGTTTTGGAGACAGATTCGCCCTATATGGCGCCTGTCCCGCTGAGAGGTAAGCGCAATGAACCATCTTTCGTTCCACACATCATTGCCCGGCTGAGCGAAGCCAAAGGTCTCTCCCCTGATGATGTGGCTTGCCAAACTACCCAAAACACCCTTCGCTTGTTTGACTTGTAGTACATAAGTTTTACTTATAATACGCTTGTTTGGCTCGTAATACATTAGTTTGACTTATAATAATACACTTGTTTGGCTCGTAATTGTAAGCACATACCTCAGCTCTTTTGTATTAGATTTGCTTGCGATATGATTTTATCGCGTGGATTTCGCAATAATGTGCTCCAGCTCTCCCTTTTTGGTCGATTATTTGTTTTCTTTGCGCGTCGGTTTGTCCACATTGCTTGGCGTTTCTCTCTTTCTACGTGGCTATTTGTCCTCAAATTGTCGCGCTGATAATGTCGCGTTGGTGCGCAGTAAATAGCTGTAGAAAAGAAAGATAATGAAATACGACATATCTCCTTTATAAGCATATTTCTTAATGCTTTCTACCTTTGCACTCGGAAAGACAAACCTCTCCGGTTTTTATCCAAACCGAGGAGCGATGCCTTTAGTCTGCGGACGGTGGTCTGCAGTTGTGCTCTTTGAAATGTTGAAATAAAATTTTCCGAAGCAGAGTGGGTGTATGCTATCTGTGTGATGTCTGTGCGGTTTGTGGCAAACAAAAAATGCCACAGGCCACACAGACAACACAGAAAGCTAATGCAAGCAATTCTGTGCAGTAAGTGTGGCCCGTGGCAATATATATTATGTTATGTTGTCTGCGCCTGTAAATTATGCAGAAGGCAGTGGCAGTGTCAATTGTGGCGCTTGCGCCAGATGGCGTGCCATAGCCGGAAAAGCGGTTCGCTCAATGCCTCTGACGGGAAATAGCGTAGCAAGCGCAGATCGCGAACGAGTCGTTGCGCGTTGCGCCCCAGTTGCGAAGTTCCAAACTTGGCGTTGCGCTCATCGAAATGTCCGAAATTGCCGCTTGTCATAATCTCTGTTAATACAAAGCGGCCACGACGCTCATCGGGCGGCAGGATAGCTTGTTGTATGGGCATTCCCATCTGCTCCACCAAGATCCACATCAGCGCTCCTGAAATCTTGCGCATACCGAGGTGAGCGATAGTCTGCGCGATGAGAGTGGGATCTTTGTCTGGCTGGTTGGCGTATTTGCGTAGCGTGTAGAAATAATCCACAATCTGGCGGAGGCCGATGCCTTCGTGGAATAGATGATTATAGATGTGGCTGAGCTGGAAGACGATATTAAATTCGGTTGTTGGTACGGCGATGGCCTCTCCTCCTATATTTACTATGTTGGCAAACTGTGCCTCGGCTTTTTTGATGAAATATTGCTGCAGCCGCTTGTTGTGGCAAGCAGAGAATAGAAATTGTGGACGATAGTGCACCTCCACAGGTGTGCCATTGATGTCGGGAGCATCGATGTGATGGTAAGTGGCTACGGATTTGGAATTCTGGGCCTTAAATAAATGAATAATCCGGCGGATGTTTGCGTCTGTATTGGCTCCATCTTCATGCTGCACCCAAACATCGATGTCGCCAGAAGTGCGCGAGGCGGGATTAGGGTAGAGTAGGGCGTTGCCTTGCCCTTTCAATAAGCAGCATCTTAGACCTTTACTTTCCAGTTTAAGGAACTCTTCTATGACATCATTATTAACCTTTTGGTTTCGGCGGGCAATCTTTACGACCTCGCCCATCCAACCCATGATAAGGTCGGTGAAGGCTTCAATGCTATTGGTATCTTTTTCTATGAGAATGTTGCCATTGATGTCCTTTAGTACAGACCCAATGAACGCGGTGAGAGCATGCTTCTTGCTAATTAGATACATGGCTCGCCATTCGTTTAGGTGCATCACGGGGCAAGTTGCCTCTGTTCCAATGGCAAATCGTAGTAGTCTAAGGAATAATTCGTCTCTCGTGTTCATTATTCTTTCTCGCTGTATTCTTTCTTTCGCCAAGCCGCTAAGCTCGCAAAAGTTTTAAACTTTCGATGGAAGTTTCTCTTAGCTTTCTTTGCGCCTTTGGGAGAATTATCTTCAGCGTGAGAATTTCTCGCCGAGCATGTGCCAAAGAAATACTGTGTTGCCGATGATGTAACGCCGCCACATTCGGCGCGGTTCTTTCAACAAGCGATACAGCCATTCCAATCCGTGTTGTTGCCACCACTGCGGGGCGCGCTTGGTGTTGCCTGCAAAGAAGTCGAATACTGCGCCGATGGTTCCAACATGGCAATGGATGTTGAGCTCATTCCAATGCGAGTAAGTCCACTTCTCTTGTTTTGGTGCAGTCATACCTATCCATAGCAAATCTGGATTGGCTTGGTTGATGGCATTAATTATCGCTTTGTTGTCTTCATTATTAAACTCAGGTTTATATGGAGGAGAGTATGTAACGACCTTCAAGTTAGGATAAACCTTGGCAGCTTGTTCAACTATCTTTGCCAATGTATTTTCGGAAGAGCCCATAAACATGACCGTACCGCCTTTATGATTAAGCCTGCCCATTTCAAACTCAAATAAGTCGGCACCGGCAATGCGCTCTTTGGGTTGCGACTTGGTGCGCAGCCACTTGCAAGCCTTTACAACACTCATACCGTCAGGGATAAGATAATCACCATTTTTCAGAGCCTCGGCAAACAACTCATCTTTCCTCGCTACATTATAAGAATGTGCATTGATAGTGTTGATGAGTACCTTCCCGTCTGGAATTTTAGCAAGTTTATCCTTGCCACATACGAGTGTTATGTTTTTTAGAAGAATCTGTGCCATAAAATCATTAGATACTAAAGTGAATTATAGAGCAATAGACATGAGGCGAAGCAAATGATGAACGCGTGAAATCAGTCTCTATCTTTCTTTTATTATTGTGCGTTTTTGAGAAAGTTTTCTGCGTTTTTAGGAATGAATTCCGAAAAACTTATAATATTTTTGGAGTCGAATCCAAAAAACTGAGGTTTTCCCGCTTGCGAAGGTTTGAAAATAAGTATCTTTGCAAAAAAATAATTACTATGCTTATACAAAGATTGTTGGAGGATCAAATATCTGCGGTTATCGGGTCTCACAAGGCCATTATTATCATGGGCGCGCGACAAGTGGGAAAATCCACGTTGCTTCACACCATTCTTGACGATAAGGAGAATGTTATGTGGATGAACGGCGATGACATCGACATACAGCATCTCTTTTCGGATATGTCTTCTACTCGCGTTAAGGCCATACTCGGTAAAAGTAAAATACTTGTAATTGATGAGGCGCAACGTATTGCGGATATTGGTTTGCGGTTGAAACTTATTACCGACCAAATGAAAAATGTTCAAGTCATTGCTACTGGGAGTAGTTCTTTCTCTTTAGCAAATAAGGTGAACGAG
>CAZQVW010000108.1:0-9149 GCA_964596865.1 uncultured Bacteroidaceae bacterium | reverse complement strand
TGCGTTTTAGGCAGGGCGCGGAGGCAATAGAGCATGCCGTTCTGCGTTTTAGGCAGGGCGCGGAGGCAATAGAGCATGCCGTTCTGCGTTTTAGGCAAACCAGACAGGGACTGAAGCCGATAGAGCATGCCGTTCTGCGTTTAGGTAGACGGACATACTAAAAGAATACAACACACATAGAAACATTACTACCAACATAATAACCCGCGCAGAGGAAGCAACAGAAACACATGTCGCCCCCTACGCACAACACATTATCTATTATGGCATACATGACACAAGAAGGCTACAACCAAATGGTGGCCCAGCTCAAACATATGGAGCAAATAGAGCGTCCGGCCGCCTCCGCTGCCATCGCCGAAGCCCGCGACAAGGGCGACCTCTCCGAAAACTCGGAATACGACGCCGCCAAAGAAGCCCAAAGCATGCTGGAGATGAAAATCAACAAGCTCAAGGCCGCCCTCAGCGAAGCCAAAATCATCGACCCCTCCAAACTCTCCAACGAGACAGTACAAATCCTCTCCACCGTGGAGATGAAAAACGTCAAGCTCGGCACCGTGATGAAATACACCATCGTCAGTGAGAGCGAGGCCAACCTAAAGGAGGGCAAGATCTCGTCTACCACACCTATTGCGCAAGGATTGCTGGGTAAGAAGGTGGGCGATGTGGTAACAATCAAGATACCCCGCGGCGAGATAGAATTGGAAATACTTAAAATCACTATTTAGACCATGGCTACCCTGTTTTCTAAAATCGTCAAGGGCGAAATACCCTCGTATAAGTGCGCCGAAGACAATGACTTCTACGCTTTCCTCGACATCAACCCCATAAAGCGCGGCCACACGCTGGTGGTGCCCAAAAAGGAGATAGATTATTTCTTTGACCTCTCCGACCACGACATCGCCGCCATGCAGGTGTTCGCCAAAAAGGTGGCTAAAGCTATCAAGGAGGTCATCCCCTGCCGCAAGGTGGCCGAAGCCGTGATTGGATTGGAGGTAGACCACGCCCATATCCACCTCGTGCCACTGGAAAGCGAGGGCGAACTCTTTTCCGGCAAGCATGTGAAGCTCACCGATGAGGAGATGGCTGCCACTGCCAATGCTATCCTAAAGAAATTCCAAGAGATTTAGCAACCCGTGCCCAAAGAAAGGGCACTGTTGCCTAAAAAACGGGCGCTATTGCCCTAATAGCGGGAGCCGTTGCCCAAATAATAGGGCCAGTTTCCCAAATAAACAAATTTTTTGCAAGCGGTATTGAGGCCGTCTGAAAGAAAAGCGCTACATTTGCCGCAAACAGAGCAGATGTAACGCTTTTTTGTTCTTCCGCCTGCGCAGAAAATCACTACTGATTGCGTTAATTCACACACTAACACGCACATTCCACACAGGAAAGTCCACCTTCCACATTAGAAAACACTCACTTACGATATAAAGCACACGTATACTCCACGTTATGACACATTTCCGCACCATCCTTTCCGCCCTCGCCCTCGCCACATTGCTGCCGCTTGCGGGCACGGCCCAAACCGCCACAAACAAGTCCGCCGATGCCGCACCAATCGCCGCGCAACCCCAAAAAGTGGCCGCGCCGCGCCTCACGTTCGGCTATATCAATTATAATAACATCCTGCAGGCAATGGCAGACTACGCCCTCGCCCAACAGACAATGCAGAACCTGCGTCAGCAATACGACAAAGAAGCCTCCTACAACGAGGACAAGTTCTTTAAGATGTATTCCGACTATATTCAGGGCCAGAAATCCTTTCCGCAGGACATCATGCTCAAGCGCCAAAAGGAACTGCAAGTGGCTATGGACCAAGGTATCGCCTTTCGCCAGCAGAGCGAGAAAAATCTGGAGAAAGCCGAGCAGGAATTGCTGGAACCTATCCGCCAGAAATTAGATGCCGCCATCGCTACCGTGGCCAAGGAAAAGGGATACGCCTTTGTCCTCAACACCGATGGCCACGCCTGCCCGTATATCAACCCACTGGACGGCACCGACATCACACTTATGGTGGAGGCTGTGCTCAGTGGCAAGTCTCTGCCCAAGACAGAAGAACCCGCACAAACCCCGCAAGAATAAGATGTCCTTTCCTTCCACTCCGGGCCCTATCGGTGTATTCGACTCCGGCTACGGCGGCCTCACCATTCTGAAAGCCCTCCGCAGCCGGTTGCCACAATACGATTTTCTCTACCTCGGCGACAACGCCCGCGCGCCATACGGCACCCGCTCGTTTGACGTGGTCTATCGCTATACGCGCCAATGCGTGGAGGCCTTGTTCCAAAGGGGATGCCACCTCGTCATCCTCGCCTGCAACACCGCCTCGGCCAAAGCCCTGCGCACTATCCAGCAATGCGATTTGCCGCGATGGGAGGGCATAAGCAAGGATTGCGCACAAGTGGACGAAAAACACGGTTTAAGGGGGGATACAGGAAGCACGGATGCGGCTATCAGCGGGCCATTCGGCAATAAAGGAGAATCTCTCGGGGCAAACGGAGCTCCGCTGCCCTCGCGCCGAGTGCTGGGCGTCATTCGCCCCACAGCAGAGGTGATTGGCCACCTCACCAAGACGCGCCACATAGGAATTTTTGCCACCACCGGCACCATCCTCTCCCACTCCTACGATATAGAAATCCACAAATTCTTCCCCGACCTCATTGTTACCGGTCAGGACTGCCCAATGTGGGTGCCGCTGGTGGAGAATTTCGAGTACGACAAGCCCGGGGCAGATTATTTCGTGAAGCAGCGCATCAATCAAATCTTAGAGCGCGACCCCAAAATCGACACTATCCTATTGGCCTGCACACATTACCCGCTTCTCTACTCAAAAATTCGGCAGTTCACGCCCACAAACGTGGCGGTAATCCCCCAAGGCGAATATGTGGCCGCCAGTTTGGACGATTATCTCCACCGCCACCCCGAAATGGAGGCGAAACTCACGCGCGGCGCCTCCCTCACCTGCCTCACCACGGAAAATCCCGAAAAATTCAACACTACTGCCAATCATTTTCTGCAGGAAAGCGTCCACGCCCACAATATCCGGTTGGATTAAGTGGGGACCGGCGCAAAGAAAAGTAGATTTCCCGCACTTTTATAGCGCGCGTTATTAATAGAAACACGGGGTCTATTAATCGACTCGCTGGGTATATTAACTGTTACACGAGGTCTATTAATAAAGTCGCGGGTTATATTAATCGATTTGCGAGTTATAATAACAAATTCGCGGGGATTATTAATAAATCCACGCACATATCTTTTTTGTAACCTCCGCTACCAATTTTATTATCCTAATCGCGGTCGCTTAAAGACTTTATTAATAACCGCTTCTCCGTCTGCGCGTTTCTTATTATCTTTGTAAGAATTAGAATTATGAAGATGAAAAATCGTTTATTGCTGCGTAGGTACTTTTATTTCGTCATTGCCGTATTTATAAACGCGATGGGCATCTCGCTCATCACAAAAGCAATGCTGGGCACCTCGCCCATTTCCAGTATTCCCTATGTAACCAGCCTTTTTTGCGCCGGCACGTTTGGTTTTTACACTGTTTTGCTAAGTATTGTCCTCGCGCTGATTGAATTGCCCATGATTGGGCGGAAAAATCTGCGGCAACAGTGGTTTGATTGGCTCATGCAGATTCCTACAGGCTTCTTGCTGGGAGCGTTTATCGACCTCACGATGTATTTGTTCGCGTGGATTGAACCCACGCTCTACATCCACAAGATTGTGTGCCTAATAATTGGCTGCAGTATCCTTGCTTGCGGAGTTTCAATGGAGGTGCAGGCCGATGTGATGATGATGGCAGGCGAATACTTCGTGCGCACGGTGAGCAAGAGCTTTAATAAAGAGTTTGGCAACGTCAAGATTTGTTTTGACACCTCCTTGGCGATTATCGCTTGCGCAATGTCGTTGTGTTTTTGCGGCAGTATTGTAGGAGTGAGGGAGGGCACGATTATTGCAGCCGTCATTGTGGGCCCGATGACGCGCTTCTACAGAAGAATTATCCGTCCAGCCGATAATTTTCTCTTTCCCTCGCAAAAGGGTGAGCCTATCGGCAAGAGTATTGACGCAGACACTTATCCGCTGGTCATCACAATATCGCGCGAATTTGGCAGCGGAGGGCATTTGCTCGCAAAAATGGTGGCCCATACGCTCGGTATCAAAGCCTATGACAAGGAATTGATAGAAATGGCCGCAAAAGAATCCGGATTAAGCGAGGAATATGTGGAAAAGAATGAGCAAAGCGAACCTCTAACCCTGCTCCGCATGATTATGGCCGACTATGAGTCGCCAATTGAAAAGAGCCTTTCGCCGCAGGACATCCTCTTTGTAACGCAGAGCCGCATAATTCGCTCTATTGCCCACAAGGGGTCGTGCGTCATCCTCGGGCGGTGCGCCGACCACGTCTTAAAGGACTGGCCTGCCCAGCGCATAGTCCGCGTCTTCTGCTATACCGACCATAATCACGCCGTCCGCCTCGCCATGCACGAGTATGCACTAACAAAGGACAAGGCCGAAAAAGAGATTGCCCGCATAAATCCGCTGCGTATCAATCATTACGAGCATTATACCGGCACAAAATGGGGCGATCCCCACAATTACGACGTTACTGTAAACACTGGCACGCTGGGATTAGAGACGGCGGCCGATCTTATTGCAAGAGCATACAAAGATAGGCAAAATAACTGACTTTTTATCGCACACTGACCTTTTCACATTGCACACAGACAATCTTCTATTGTAAAAAGTACCCTTTTTCTTGTACACAGAACCCTTTCTCTTGTACACAGAACCCTTTTTATCGCACACTGACCTTTTCACATTGTACGCAATCCCCTTTCTATTGCCCCGCGTCGTCCCTAAGCAGGCGTTTGGAGATATAATGCACCGGATACCACGACACAAGGAAGGAAACGGCCACCACAGTGAGGAATACCACCACTATATCCACCGGATTTACCAAAACCGGATAGGCATCTACGATGAAAGCCCCCGCCTTGTCGCCCATCTTGAGCAGACCGAAAAGTTGCTGAGCCAAACAAAGCGCCAATCCGCCCACGATGCCCAATATTGCGCCGAACAAACTTATCAACCGCCCCTCAAAGAGGAATATTGAGCGGATTTGACTTTCCGTGGCCCCGAGGTTGCGCAATGTAACTACGTCTTTTTTCTTTTCCACGATGAGCATACCCAGTGAGCCCACGATATTAAAACAGGCAATGAAGAGAATAAACGTGAGGAAGATGTAGGCCATGTATTTTTCTATCTTCATAATGCGAAAGACGTCCTCCTGTTGCTCATAGCGGTCGAGCACGCGATATTGGTTGCCCACCACCGCCTTAATCTGGCGCTTGGCAGCGGAGGGGGAGACGCCGTCTTTCAATTTCATTTCCAATGCCGAAGCCTTTCCCTCCTTTTCAAACGCCTGTTGCGCGAAATCCAGTGAGCAAAGGACGTATTCTTGGTCGTATTTTTTCTGCCCCACAGAGAAAACCACGCCGGCGGAATTAAGTTCTCCGAGGTTGAAGCTCTCATCGGGCGCCATCAGATTGACGCGGGCGCCCGGAGCGGGCGTATAGATAAGGAGCGGGTCGATAAAGTTGGCGTCCATGCCAAGGGTTGTGGCAAGGCGGATGCCCGGGATGCCGAATTGCAGGACATCGGCGTGAAGGCGGAAAGTGCCGTGGCCGTAGAGTGTCTGATAGATGTCGGTAGTGAGAGCGAAATTGTCGTCCACGCCTTTTAGCATCACCATTGTTTGGCGATTGCCGTAGCGGGCGAGGGCGCGGTCCTCCAGCGTGAAGGAGGTGGCCTGAACACAGGGCAGATGCCTCACTTTCTCCAGCGGGGCATCGTCCATATTAAATGTCTTGCCCTCGGCAGCCACAATTTTCAGCTCAGGATCAAAAGCGGTGAACAGAGAAGCCACCAAATTATGGAACCCGTTGAAAACAGACAGCGTACACACCAAAGCCATCGTAGCCACCGCCACGCCCAGCACCGAAATAATGGAGATTACATTGATGGCGTGGTGGCTTTTGCGCGCAAACAGATAGCGCTTAGCGATATAGAGTGGGAAAGACACGGAGATAGGATAGAGAGGTTAGGCCAATGATAAAATTTGTTTGTGCATAACGCGATGTTTATAACTGCCCGAAACAAAAATGCAGCAAGTATCTGCTAAACATATCGTTAATGTCACTTATCATTTGCGGGCGGGTATAAAATCCGCCCCTACCGATTTGGGTTTGCTCGTCTTATTCCTCTTCGCTCGACTGTTCGGGCGATTTGGGCGGGTCTTGCTTCAGGAGTTCATCGATATGCTGCATGTATTCGATGGTGTCGTCCTGAAAGAAGCGGAGCTCGGGAATGATGCGCAACTGGTAGCGCAAGCGTTTGCCGAGGTCGTAGCGGATTGTGCGGACATTAGCCGAGGCATTGCCCACTATCTCGGCGGCTTTCTCCGAGGGAAAGACACTGAGATACACATTGCAATAACTCAAATCCGAACTGACGCGGCATCCGCTCACAGTTACCATCACGCCGTGCATAGCTTTGGTTTGCAGGAGGAACATCTTGTCCAGTTCCTTCTGTATTAGGCGGTCTATTTTCAGTTGTCTGGTAGAATCCATTTGTTTTTAGAATAGAGTAGATAGATAGGTGATAGAATAGAGTAGTTCGTAATTGTTAGAATAGAGTGGTTAGCGAGAATAGAGTGGTTTGTACAGCATTATTCTTTCATCTACCATCTACTCTATTCCATCAACTATCCATCTACTCTATTCTTAAATTCATTTCAGCTCACTTGCGAACCGGATTTCACCTCCCTAAGCGTGGTGGCCACGCTCACGGAGCCGTCCCAATCCTGCGCACTAAGAATCATGCCCTCGCTGACCAATCCGTTCTTAAATTCGCGCGGAGCGAGGTTGGCCACAAACAATACTTGCTTGCCCTCCAAATCCTTTGGCTCGTACCACTGCTGGATTCCGCTCACGATGGTGCGCTCTTTCATGCCGTCATCAATAAGGAACTTCAGCAGTTTCTTCATCTTGGGCACACGTTCGCATTTTTTCACCGTGCCCACGCGAATATCCAACTTCTGAAAATCCTCGTACGCGATTTCATCCTTCAGTTCCGGCACCTGATATTCGGCTTTTTTGTTTTCCTCGATAATGCGCTGGAGCTTATTAATCTGGAATTGGATTACATCGTCCTCCACCTTGGTAAACAGGAGTTCGGGCTCGCCCAGTTGCTTGCCCGCAGGCAGGAGTTCGGCGCTGCCCAACTGCTGCCACTGGAAATTCTCCATTCCAATCATCTTTCTCAGCCTCTTGCTGGAGAAAGGTAAGAACGGTTCAAAGGCAATGGCGAGGTTGGCCGTGAGCTGCAGGGAGATATAGATGATTGTCTTCACTCGCTCGGGGTCGGTCTTCTGTATTTTCCACGGTTCACTGTCGGCGATGTACTTATTGCCGATGCGGGCGAGGTTCATCGCCTCTTTCTGCGCGTCGCGGAACTTGAAATTATCCAGCAGGGCCTCCAGCCTGTCTTTCACGTCCTTGAAATCGGCGAGTGTCTGCTTGTCGCCCTCGGTGAGCTCGCCGCAGGGGGGCACCACTCCGCCGTAGTATTTCTTTGTGAGCTGGAGCGCGCGGTTCACAAAGTTGCCGTACACAGCCACCAGCTCATTATTGCATCGAGCCTGGAAATCCAGCCAAGTAAAGTCGTTGTCCTTCGTCTCGGGCGCGTTGGCGGTGAGCACATAGCGCAGTTCGTCCTGGCGGCCGGGCATTTCCTCCAAATATTCGTTGAGCCAGACGGCATAATTTCTGGACGTGGAAATCTTATTTCCCTCAAGGTTGAGAAACTCGTTGGCGGGCACATTGTCCGGCAGGATATAATCGCCGTGCATCTTCAGCATTGTGGGGAATACGATGCAGTGGAACACGATATTATCCTTACCAATGAAATGGATTAAGCGCGTATCGGGGTCTTGCCACCACTTCTGCCAACTGCCCAGCTCCGGATGGCTCGCACACAAGTCTATCGTATTTGAGATATAGCCTATCGGCGCGTCAAACCACACATACAGCACCTTGCCCTCGGCGCCTTTCACCGGCACTGGGATACCCCAATCCAAATCACGCGTAACAGCCCTCGGTTTCAGCCCACCGTCCAGCCAACTCTTGCATTGCCCGTAGACATTCGGCCTCCACTCCTTGTGCTCATTCAGAATCCATTCCTCCAACCACGGTTGGGCTTTCTCCAACGGGAGATACCAGTGCTTTGTCTCCTTCTTCACCAACGGATTGCCCGTCTCGGCGTTGTAGGGATTGATTAGCTCTTCCGGCGAAAGCGTGGAACCGCATTTTTCGCACTGGTCGCCGTAGGCCTGCGGGTTGTGGCATCGCGGGCATTCGCCGCGGATGTTGCGGTCGGTGAGGAAATGGCCGGTCTCGGGGTCATAGAATTGCTCCGACACCTTCTCTTCCAACTGGCCCGCCTCGTAGAGCTTCAGGAAAAAGTCGCTGGCCGTCTTGTGGTGGGTCTTACTGGTGGTGCGCCCGTACACGTCAAACGAGATACCGAATTCCTCGAAGCTCTTTTTAATAAGGTTGTGATAGCGGTCCACCACCTCCTGCACGGTGATGCCCTCTTTTCGGGCGCGGATGGTAACGGGCACGCCATGCTCGTCGCTGCCCCCGATAAAGATGACATCCTCGCCCTTCAGCCTTAGGTAACGGGCGTAGATGTCGGCCGGCACATACACTCCGGCCAAGTGTCCTATATGTATCGGCCCGTTGGCGTAGGGCAGGGCCGAGGTGATGGTAGTACGCTTAAATTTCTTATCCATTGTTCACTATGTTTTCTATTGTAGTCTGCAAAGTTACAAAAAGCCGCGCAAGAAGCAAAGCGCGCAGCCCCCAAAAGAGAAATCTCCGCCCCACGTCCCCCAAATTTTGGAGCAGAGAAAATCAAATTTCCACCAGTCAAATGATTTTATGGGACAGAGAAAAACCATTTGTCGGCCGACAAATGGATTAAATCCACAGAGAATACCATTTTTTGCCCACTTAATTTGAAAAACTCCCGAGATAGTTTGCGTTAACAGTACTGTTTAGATAATGTTACAGTACTGTTTAGTTATTGTT
>CAZQVW010000107.1:0-9153 GCA_964596865.1 uncultured Bacteroidaceae bacterium | reverse complement strand
GTCCACGCCTGCGGAATAGCGCACCTCATCGATATGAAATTCATTGTGGAGGTTCTGCTCCAATTCCACGGACACGGCGGGCGTGATGCGGCAGTGGCGGATATTATAACTTACCTCTAATTTCGAGCGGAGGTAGTCCTTTGTCTTGCAGTCCTTTTTCTCGGATTCTGTCTCGGGATAACCATCGCGCAGCTCGTGGATTTTTTTGCCATTCTCGTCTTCGACGAGGTCGTAGCGGTAGCGGTCGCGCGCGGTGTGGATAGTATTGTAGCGGGTGAGCTGATAGCGCTCGCGCAACGAGATGTTAAAACGCCCTACATCGATGTCGCCTTTCACATCCACATTGAAACGGTTTTTGCTGCGCCAATAAGGATGGGAATAGTTGTAGCCGTTCCACTGATTGTTGCTGTCGCGGTAATGCTCCTTGCGCTCGCCCTGCTTATAGGCGTAGATATAGGTGTAGCCAACGCCGAATTTCAAATGCTGTATCGGGGAATAGTTGAGCCCGAGGCTTCCGCTCCAGCGGTTTACCGACTTCAAACTGTTGTCGGCGCGAAATCCCAGTCCGGCCTCTGCCGACAGGCCTCTCACACCGAGGTTCTGCGAGGCCGACAGGCCTGTCCAAAGTCCGAAATCATCGGCACGGGCAAACAAAACAGTGATACTGAAAAGGAAGAAGATGGCAATGCGATTCTTCATAAGGATTAGAGTTTAGTTGTGTCTATGCTGTGGTTTGGTAAACGGGAAATAAATCTCTGTGCTTGCAATAAAGACGCTGGTTAAAAGGCAATTATTCGTCTTTATATGTGCGTGGCAATTTCTCCAACTGGTCTACGGTGCTTTGCTCTGTGGTACTGGAGTAATGCACCTTTAATAGAGCGCTGTCTTTCAGGAAGTCGATGGAGCCGATTTCCACTTTCGTTACTTTCAATCCGAGGCGCTTCTCCAAATCGGCTATCAGTTCGGGGCGCTTTTCGGGCGTGATGAGGTCGATATTGTCATATTTCACATATTTGTAGCTCTCGTGTTTGGAGAGCAGTCCGCTCTCTGCCACGCTCACGGCCAATAGGAAAATGATGTTGGCGGCTGCTAATTCCGCCACGCTCAATTTCACCGCCATACCGTTCACCACCGACAGGGCCACGATGAAAAACAAATAAGTCATTTCACGAATGGGCACTGACTCGGTGCGGTAGCGGATGATGCCGAACACAGCAAACAAGCCAAGGGCGGCGCCAATCTTCATCTTGCTGCCGTCCATCAAATAGATGAGCATGAAGATGCTGACCGCAAACAAAAGAAAGGTGAAATAGTAATCGCGGCGCCCGCCTTTGGGATAGTAGAAGAAATGCACTACTATCCATACCATTACTACGTTGAGAAGAAAGCGGGCGAGCATCTCTACGAGGGCGGGCACGTCAATCCAATTGACTGCCCCCAGAGTGCCGCCGGCTGCGTTGAGCATGAGGTCGATAAGAGCTAACATAATATTTTTCTTTTGTGATTATTAAGTTGGGAAAAGGCGTTTATTTAGTGCCAAAGCGGGCGGGAGAACTTTCTTCGTGGCCCTCCGGCGCAAGAGGAGCCACCTTTTTGGCGCTCACCTTGTTGATATAATGCAGTTTGGGCTTAAGCAGGTTGCCTTTGAGGTTGCGATTGGTCATATAAGAGCCAATAACATATTTGCTGTAGCCATAAGGCTTAATCCTTAGGCGCAGAAGAATATCCTTAATGGGCGAGAACACACGCCCGTCGCGCTTGAGCTCGATAATCACCAAATTATTCGACCCCGCGCGAAGGCCGGTGTCGAAATTCTGGTATTGAATGTCAAAATCTATGGTGAGCCGCTCCGTCTTGGCGCGATTGACCAGTGTGATGCGCGAAAAATAGTTCTGCAAACAAGGGTGGTAGGTGCTCAAATCGTGTTTTGTTTGCTTCAAAACAAATTCGCTGCCGCCATCGTCTTTCACATCTTGCTGCGAGACCACCTTGATGCGCTTTTTCTTGGTCTTGCCGTGATTATCCTTTTTCTTCACCTCCAAAAAGGTGAGCCCGTTGCTGTCCTCATAGGTTCTCACCCTCACTTTCATGCGCGGGCGGTGCTGGGCCTGGTGCATACGAAAAAAGAAATAGTCATCGGTGTCCCAATAGGTGGTGCGATAGTGAGCAATACGCTGATGCTCAATTTCCTGCACGAAGTATTGCTCCCGCGCTAAAGCCAATACCCACACCAACTGCTCCTTGTTGGCCAAAAATTTGGTGTCGGTGCGGTTCATAAGGCGGATGCCGGACATCTCGTCCAAACTAATTGGGGGCATCTGCTCCAGAAGACTGCTTATTTGGTCGTTGATTTTAGAGATAAGGCAGTTATTTAGCTAAATCTTAATAATTTCTTAATGCAAATGTAGTAATTCTTTTCCAAAGAGGCTTTATTTGAGGGGAATATTAGTACTTTGAAAAAGAAAACGGAGCCTTTTCTCGCAAATTGTAGAGAAAAGACTCCGTTTTCTTGGCAATCGGCCTGCCCGTTGGGGCAAATTTCCGCTTGCTCGCGAAAGCGCAAAAAAGGCTATTCTTCTTCCTTGGAGGGAATATAGCGTTTTTCCTTGATACGAGCTTTCTTGCCGGTGAGATTGCGCAGGTAATAGAGCTTGGCGCGACGCACCTTGCCCACCTTGTTTACGGTGACGCTGTCTATTGCCGGCGAATTGATGGGGAAGATACGCTCCACACCCACAGTGCCGCTCATCTTGCGCACGGTGAAGCGCTTCTGGTCGCCATGACCACTGATTTTGATAACTACGCCGCGGAAAAGCTGGATTCTCTCCTTGTTGCCCTCCACGATTTTGTAGGCCACGGTGATGGTGTCGCCCGACTTGAAACTCGGAACGCTTGTGCCGGTGGCAAATGCTTGCTCGGCTACTTTAATTAAGTCTTCCATTGGTCTTTAATGGATTTGGGGATTATTTGTCAGTCTGCGCAACATAACAGGCAACTCTTCTTCCTGCCAGCGATTACGCAAAAAGCGGATGCAAAGGAACAACTTTTTCCTGAAATAGCCAAATTTGCGCCCCTCTTTTTGCGTCTTGCGACCGAAATTATTGTGTTTTTAGTGGATTTCTCGCGCTTTTGCTGTGATAGGTAAGGGGTTCTCTGCTCTCCTGTCCTCTAATAATTGCCTTCCCCCACCTGTACCGCTACGCCATCATAGCGCTCCAGTTCCTCCACAAAGTTGTAGCTGATATTGAGGCCGTGGCCATAGCGCAAAACCAGGGGAGCGTTGGTGCGCGAATCGTAGACCACTAGATTTAGGGCGGTATTGCCGGCGGCTGTGTCCACTCCGCGCTCCAATGTCTGGACAAACTGCGGGCTGAAGGTGTCAAGATTGAGCATTATGGTGACATTATTCAGATTCTTGGCCATGGCCTCCTCCAACGGGGTGATAGAATCAATGCGCACGTTGATGCGCTCGGGGATATAGGGGTCAGTCTGAAGGGTGAACGAGAGAAAAACCGTGGCGTCCTTGCGGAAGAAGTTGCTACGCTGCGGCCAGTTGTCAAAGATGGCCAACTCGCCCTCGCCGTCAAAGTCTTCTATCTTTATTTTGCCGAAAGGTTTGCCGCGCTTGGTGATCATCTCCTTCACACTGGTGATGATGCCGCCGCAGGTGTGCTTGTTGCCGCGTGCCAGGAGGTCGGGCAGGTTTTCCGTAGCGAGCTCGGAGCAGCGGGCGGTGCAGCATTTTTTCAGTAGGAGCTTGTAATTATCCAGCGGGTGGGCGGAAAGGTACATTCCCACGAGGTCGCGCTCGTGATTGAGCATATCAATGTCGGTATGAGAGTGGAGGAAGGGCGGCACCTCGGGTTTGGTGATGGCAAACTCGGCCATATCGCCGAATAGCGAGGTTTGGGATTGCATCTTATCGTTTTGGAATGTGTTGCCATACTTGATAAGCGCCTCCATAAACACATCGCCCTTTTGATTTGTGGAGAAATATTGCTCGCGCTTCAATCCAAAACTGTCGAATGCCCCGCTGTAGGCCAAACTCTCGAAACAGCGTTTGTTTACTGCGGAATAATTCACGCGCTCTGCAAAATCAAAGATGTCTTTGAAGGGACCGTTTTTCTTTCTTTCGTGGATGATGGCTTCGGCGGCCGTTTCACCCAAGCCTTTCACGGCGGCTAATCCGAAACGTATCTCGCCTTTTTTGTTTACACCGAAATCGGCGAACGATTCGTTTACGTCAGGCCCCAAAGTGGGGATACCCATCAATCGGCATTCGTCCATCAGTTTGGTGATTTCCTTGATGTCGCTACGGCGGCGCGTCATGATGGCGGCCATAAACTCGGCGGGATAATGGGCTTTGAGGTATGCTGTCTGATAGGCCACCCAAGAATAGCAAGCCGCGTGGGATTTATTGAAAGCGTAGGACGCAAATTTCTCCCAGTCGGCCCAGATTTTTTCCAGCACCTTGGGGTCGTAGCCATTCTTCTTTCCACCCTCGATAAACTTGGGCTTCATCTGGTCTACGATGTCCTTTTTCTTCTTTCCCATGGCCTTACGCAGCGAATCGCTCTCGCCGCGGGTGAATCCTCCCAGCAAACGGCTAAGGAGCATCACCTGCTCCTGATATACCGTGATGCCATAGGTGTCCTTCAAGTACTTTTCCATCACGGGGATGTCGTAGGTGATAGGTTCTTGGCCGTTTTTGCGGCGAATGAAGGAAGGGATGTTGTCCATTGGCCCCGGGCGGTAGAGGGCGTTCATGGCAATGAGGTCTTCAAAGACTGTGGGGTGGAGCTGGCGCAGATATTTCTGCATACCGGCGCTCTCGAATTGAAATGTGCCCACCGTGCGTCCCTCCTGATAGAGCTTATAGGTGAGGGGGTCGTCGATAGGGATATTGTCGAGGTCTATCTCTACGCCATGGACGGCGCGAATGATGTTTACGGCGGTCTTCTGCTCGGACAGGGTCTTCAATCCGAGGAAGTCCATCTTTATAAGGCCGGTGGATTCGATTACGTGGCCACCGTATTGAGTTACAGCTGTTTTGGTGTTGGGGAAATCGGGGTCATCGGCGGTGCTGAGGGGGACATGCTCGAAGATAGGGTCGCGACAAATGATGAATCCGCAGGCGTGAATGCCCGTGCCGCGCACAGTGCCCTCCAGTTTGCGCGCATAACGGATAGTGTTGGCCTCGCGCGGGTCTTCGCTCTGCTCCGCTTTTTGGAGAGCGGGAGTATATTTGATGGCATTACTAAGATTCATCTTCGTGGCTTTGCCATCGGGCCCGTCTGGCAGGCGATCGGGGATGGCTTTGCATAGGGCATTGCTCACCGCCAGCGGCAACTTCTCCACTCTCGCCACGTCCTTGATAGAATTTTTCGTGGCCATCGTGGAGTATGTGATAATGTGGGCACAGTTTTCGTGGCCGTACTTATCCATCACCCATTGCAATACCTTGCCGCGCCCATCATCGTCAAAGTCCGTATCAATATCGGGCAGCGACACGCGGTCGGGGTTTAGAAAACGCTCAAACAGGAGGTCGTATTTGAGGGGGTCGATCTTAGTGATGCCGAGGCAGTAGGCCACCACACTACCGGCGGCCGAACCACGCCCGGGGCCCACCCAGACGCCCAGTTGCTTGCGCGCGGCGTTGATAAAGTCCTGCACAATGAGAAAGTATCCGGGGAAGCCCATCGTCTTCATCACATGGAGCTCAAAGCGAATGCGGTCGTCCACCTCCTTATCCAGCGGGTCGCCATAGATGCGGTGAGCACCATCGTAAGCCAGCTTTTCCAGGTAGTCGGCCTCGAACTTAATTCGATAGACCTTTTCCCAACCGCCCAGATGTTTGATTTTTTTCTCGCCTTCCTCCTTTGGCAGGGGGTTGAGGCCGTTTTCGTCTGACGTAAATTCGCGGAATAGGTCGTCCTGTGAGTATTTTTTTCGCCATTCCTCCTCGGTGCCGAAAGTGGAGGGGATGGGGAAGTTTGGCATGATGGGGTCGGAGTCTATATTATAGAGCTCTACCTTATCTAGTATCTCTGTTGTATTGTCCAGCGCCTCGGGCACATCGCTAAAGATCTCGTTCATCTCCTCGCGCGTCTTAAACCACTCTTGTTTGGAGTAGAGCATACGCGTAGGGTCGTCCAGATCCTTGCCGGTGGAGAGGCAAAGTAGGTGGTCGTGGGCTTCGGCATCGTCTTGATCCACGAAATGGCAGTCGTTGGTGCAAATCAGTTTCACGCCCTCCTCCTTTGCCAGCTGTATGAGCCCTGCATTGGCTTTCTGCTGCAGGGGATAAGTCTCGCGGTTGGCGCGAATGGTGGGGTCTTTCACCTCATGGCGCTGCAGCTCCAAATAATAATCATCGCCCCACAGATTGTGGAACCACCTCACGCTCTCTCGCGCTCCCTCGATGTCGTCTTTGATAATCTTTGAGGGCACTTCGCCTGCGATGCAGGCCGAACAGATAATTAGTCCTTCCTTATACTTCTCCAAATCGGCGTGATCCGTGCGCGGGCGGTAGTAGAGGCCGTCCACCCACGAGCGCGACACCAATTTGATGAGGTTATGGTATCCCACGAGGTTTTTAGCCAGCACGATGAGGTGCCACCCCGATTTATCGCCCATATTGATGTCCTTATCCTCCTTGCGGCGGCGGGCCACATACATCTCGCATCCTAGAATGGGCTTGAATGGTTCTTTCCCCTCCTTTTTGCGCCCTTTGTTTACCTTGGCGCAGTAATCAAACATCTCCTTGACGCCGAACATGTTGCCGTGGTCGGTGATGGCCACGCCACGCATTCCGTTGTCGATGGCTTTGTTTACTACCTTTGGCACTGTGCTCATGCCATCGAGGATAGAATAATAAGTGTGTACGTGAAGATGAACAAAATCGTGCATGGTGTGTTTAGAATAGAGTGTTGAGGCGGGTTTTATACCCGTCTGAAGGATGGAGTAGTTAGTGAGTTGATAGAATAGGGTAGAGTGTATGGCCGGCAGTGTTTTCAGAATAGAGTTGTTTGCTGGGTAACGGCGCCTTTGCTTTTGCGACTGACATATAATATAAGGTATACAATGTAGTTCGCTAACTCTCCGCTGGCCCAATCCTAACTCTTCGCTGCCGTTAGAACCGTTTGCTTTGCAAAGTTACTAAAAATCTGCCGTATATGCAAGTGGCCGCGATGTTATTTCCAAACTAACTGAATACCACATTTGTGCGATAAAAAATGGCTAATGTGCGGGATTTCACCACTTTCACTGTCATCGTAATTTTGCACGTGGTAAATATCCTTTCACCCCTAACCTTTCTTTCCTATGACCTCCATTGCCTCCACTTCCTCCGTCCCCTCTTTCCTTTTGGCCGATAATCAAGACCTCACGCGCGATGCCGTGAAATCCTATCTCCACAAAATGGGCTTTTCCAACATTGTGGAGGCCAACAACAAGGGCGCTTTGCAGGCGTTCCTGCATTCCAATCCCGAAATCTGCCTTATCCTTGACCCCGATGCCGTGGAGCAGTTTGATTTCCTCTCTTTCAATAGTATGACGCAGCGCTATCCGGCCCTCCCCATTCTTATTCTCACCACCGCGCCCACAGTGGAGTATATCCAGGCTCTGCGCGATTTACCCCATGTGGGAATGGTGTTAAAGACAAACAGTCGCGAGGAGATTGTTTCCGCCATCAAGTGTATGTTGCGCGGCGAGCGTTATCTGTCCCACGACATCACATCCCGCCTGCTTGCGGTAGGACGTGAAGTAAGCCGCGGCTCTGCCCTCACCTTCACCGAGACGGAAATCCTCCGTCTCATAGCGCAAGGCCTCACTGTGAGAGACATTGCCGCCATCCGCCATTGTTCTGTCCACACCATCAATTCCCATAAGAAAAATATCTATCACAAACTGCATATCAACTCAGCCTACGAAGCCACCCGCTACGCCCTTCGCGCCGGTCTCTCCGACCCCGTAGAGTATTACATTTAGCGTGCTATTTGTCTGTTCATTTCTTCTATGCTCCCCGCTCCCTACTTATTCTGCACGCCTCAATATGCGGTTTTGTTATAAAATGTCGGACCTTTTCTGCAATCTCAGAAACGAGAGACTCTGTTGAGCATAATACGCTTAACGGGCGTCTTGTTTGCGCATTTCGCAATATTAGTAAGTACTGGCGAGGGTTTATTTTGGGCGCGGTAATTACAACAAACATCATTCTACATCCTTTCTTGCAAGAAGCGGTGGAGGAGAAATGCAAGAAAATATGGCATGGTGATAAAACTGCCGTTGTCGCCGATATTGCGATTACAGAGTTTGAGGCCAAAGCGGATGTCGGGGAAGCGGTCAGAACTAATCAATTTGTTTAGAGACGGCGTAGCGTTGTCGTTGGCCTTCACTTCCACTGGAATTAGCGAATGCCGGTTGCGCACGAAAAAATCCATTTCGATTGTACTTTTCTCATTGCGGTAATAAAACAGGCCGTAACCCTGTTTAGAGAGCATTTCCGCCACGACATTCTCAAAGATGGCGCCTTTATAAACACCGAAGTTGCGGTTTAGACGCAAATCCTGCTGGGCTTCATCGTCCAGCGAGGCCATAAGTAACCCCGTATCAGCAAAATAGATTTTGTATTTCGAAGGGTCGTAATTTCCCTTCAATGGCAGTTCGGGAAAGGTCATACAATAACAAGGAGTGACAATTCCTGCATTGGAGAGCCATTCCACCGAACCGAGGTATTCCCTATTTCTGGCAGACGGCGACAGTTTTGTAACCTGAAATCGCTTATTATCCTTGGCTAAAAAGATGGAGATATGGCGAAAGACATTCAAAATCTTTGCTCGCTCCAGTCCGCTATCGGCATATTTGGTGATGTCCTCCTCGTAATCCAGTAGCAACTGGCGCTGCAAGGCAAGCGTTTGAGAGAAGTTGCCGTTTTGTATGTAAGTGTTCACCACCTCGGGCATTCCTCCCACGACCATATAATCGCGAAAGGCAGAAAGAAAGACATGATACGAAAGCTCAGACAAAGGTTTGATTTCAACCAAATGGCGGTAGAGGTCATTAATCACATCTTCGCCATAACCTTTTGCCCAAAGGAATTCCTCAAAATCCATTGAGCGCATATGATAGTCTTCTTTATAGCCTACACTATTT
>CAZQVW010000106.1:5921-9155 GCA_964596865.1 uncultured Bacteroidaceae bacterium | reverse complement strand
TAAACAGTACTGTAACATTATCTAAACAGTACTGTTAACGCAAACTATCTCGGGATTTTTTCGCCGGAAGTGGGGAAAAACGAGCGTAAGCTCGAGAAAAATCGCAAAAAGATTGAGATATTACGGCCGGTTTAGCCGCGCAAGCGGTGGCTGAAAAACGCTTTTTCGCTCATCAGAATGGGCGGCGTTATTATAAGATGGTGGATTTTTGCACTTTAGTATTTTTCCCCTCTTACTACAATGCTTATGAGAACAAAAAAAGGCGGCAGTCTGTTCGACTGCCGCCTTTTAAGCGTGAACTAAATAATATTTTTAGTTCTCTAATATGGGTTTGTTTACCTTGTTAGGATGCCGATTGAATTACTCGGAAAGGGTGGAGATAGCCACGCGGTTCCAATCCTTCTCGGAGAAGAGGTCGCCTACGCCGCAGCCCTCGGTGGTGATGCGGGAAGCCTTAACCTTATACCTCTTAACGAGCATGTTCTTCACGGCCTCAGCGCGAGCCTTAGACAGCTTAGCGTTGATTTCCTTGGAGCCTTCGGGAGAAGCATAACCCTTGATGGAAACCGTTGCATTGGGGTGATTCTTCAGGTAGGTGGCTACGCGCTCTACATTGGGCTGCTGGGCAGCGGTGATGAGAGACTTGCCCTGTGCGAAGAATACGTTGGTCTCAAGGTTGTTCACGGTTTTGGTGTTGGTCAGAGGAGCGGGAGCTGGAGCCGGCTTGCGGTTGCGGCAGTCGTTGAGCTCGTCCTGCAGCTTCTTCTTGGCAGCGGCCTCAGCAGAGAGCTGCTGATCCTTAGCGTTGAGCTGGCTGCGGAGATCGTTGATCTTAGCGTTAAGACCATCCACCTCGGCCTGATCATACTCCTTCACGGTGGTGAAGTTGTGAGTGCCGTTAGAGTTCTTGAATTTGTAGGTAACGCCGGCGAGGAGCTCTACGTGAGCGAACTTGCTGTCGTAGGCGCTGGCATAGCGACCGTCGGTGAGATCCCAAACGATGGCGGGCTTGATGTTTACCTGCCAAGCCTTGGCTGTGCCAAAGTTGTAAGCGAGGTTCAGACCGGCCTTAGTGGTGAGGAAGTTGCGGTCGTTGTTGTCGTTCTTGTAATACTCGTGTCCCCAGCCGAAGCCGTAAACAGCCTTCACCTCAAAAGCATCGGGAGTGCCCTTATAGCCGTGGATGAGGTTGTTGAGGTTTACTGTGAGGAAGCCGCCCAGATTGTGGAGGTCGAAAGCGCGGGTGGCATTGGTTGTGCCGGTGCCATCGGTAGCGCCAATCAGATTGTGCTGGGCGTTGATAACAGCGTTGATTTCAGCGCCGATACCAATAACGGGAGTGATTTCCTTGGCGATGTTGAGCCCCAGAGTAGGCCTAAGGTCGCCGAAGAATTTGTGGCCAGTCAGCGGCGTTACGCCACCTGCATTAATGCCGACAGAGATGTTGTCGGTGAGTTTGCTGCCACGAACAGTGGTCTGTGCGGTTGCAAATGCGGAGAACGCGCAGACAGCCAAAAGCATAAAAACTTTCTTCATACTGATTGTTTTTTAGTTTGATTTTGCCCTTGCGGGCATCATCAGGTTAATAATTAGTAAATCAACATTTCGTTCTATGAGAGTCTATTTGTGGAAGCTCTCTTCGGGTGCAAAGGAACGACAAATTTTTGATACTCGCGCATTTTTAGTCAGAAAATTTGTTATTTCCGGTAATTACGGGCGGGTTTTGGCGAGTTTTGCAGTTTTTGATTGGCAAAAATCGGTTATATGGCAATCGTGTTATACACAAAGGCCCGCCTTACTGTTTGTGTGTGTAAGACGGGCCCAAATGACAAGCCTGTATGCGGTTTTTATAATCCCTGTGATGGGGATTTGGAGATACTTATTATAATTGGAATATTTATATAGGTATGAACCGCCTGCCTATTGGCGTGGGATTAAACCAAGTTCGGGTTAATCTTGCCCCATTCGCTGATGGGCGGAACGATATTGAGCGTTACCAACTCATCGCGCATTTGGCAAAGGTGTTCGTAGCTCTGTTCCAATTTGGCGTTCTCCTCGGGTGTGCCCTCGGGCACGGTGAAATGACAGCCGGTCTCATCAAGGGTGGTCTTCATGGCCATCATGATGTTGTGGTACTTCTCGTTATTCACATACGTGCCGGCGGGGAAGCGGAACGGGCGGCCGCCCATCACGCTCTGAATCATCTCTACAGCCAGTTGCGACGGGCTTTGGAACGAGCTGCGGCCACGCAGTTTGATGATGGCGCTTCCGCCCTGGGTTACATCGGTTTTCATCTGTTCCCATTCCTCGGTGGGGAACTCGGGAGTGCCTACGATGTCAATCAGTTTGCGGCCGGCCACCTCTACATGGCTGCCGAATACTGCCATCTGCTCGCCGTGGCCGCCATAGGTGGCGCAACCGGTGATTTCGTGCTGACTAACATTGAATTTCTTGGCCAGTGCGCTCTGGAGGCGGGTGGTGTCGAGAGCGGCGAGGGTGGTAACCTGGCTGGGCTTGAGGCCGCTGTAGAGCAAGGTTACGAGGCCGGTGAGGTCAGCGGGGTTGAAGATGATTACCACGTGCTTTACGTCGGGGCAGTAGGTCTTGATGTTCTTGCCCAAGCCCTCAGCAATCTCGCAGTTGCCCTTGAGCAGGTCTTCGCGGGTCATGCCTGCCTTGCGGGGCGCGCCGCCAGAGGAGATAATGTATTTGGCATCGGTGAAAGCCGTGGCTACATCAGTGGTGGCCACGATTTTGGCGGTGTCAAAGCCGCTCTGACGCATCTCTTCGGCCACGCCTTCGGGCGAGAAGATGTCATACAGACAGATATTCGAGCTTAAGCCCAAAGTGAGGGCGGTCTGAACCATGTTGGAGCCAATCATACCGGCGGCTCCCACGATAACGAGTTTGTCGTTTGTTAAGTAACTCATAATTATAAGGTTTTTGTAAGGTTCTGTAATGTGTTGTTAGATTTGGAAGGTGTATTTCAAAAATCCTATACGCGGTTTCGTGCTGCAAAAGTAGTCTATCCGCAAATTATACGGCAATTTTGGAGGCGAAAAGCGCGAATTTTAGCGTTTTTTAAGTGGGTGTGCCAGTTGGGGTGGGGGAAGTGGGCGCGAATGGCGATGTTGGCGGCGCAGAGGTGGCGTTTGCGGACGCCGGTGTAGCTGTGCCGACAGTTGTTTGCGCATTAACTTGTGGCGAGGCCGCGCCACTTTGCGGTATAGTCGC
>CAZQVW010000106.1:0-5821 GCA_964596865.1 uncultured Bacteroidaceae bacterium | reverse complement strand
CAGTTGTTTGCGCATTAACTTGTGGCGAGGCCGCGCCACTTTGCGGTATAGTCGCGCTACCTTGCGGCTGCATCGCACTACCTTGCGGTTGCATCGCACTACCTTGCGCTTGTGTTGTGCTACTTTGCGATGAGGCCATGCCACTTTGCGGTGAGACGGCTACGCCTTGCTGCGAAGCTGTGTCGGTTTCTTGCGGTGTGGGCTGAATCAGCGTGGGATAGCTGATGCGGGCGTGGTAGATGGTTTTTAGGCTTGACCACAACACCTCCTTTGCCGTGGCGATGTCGCGGAAAGTGATGGGGCACTCGGCGAAATAGCCGTCTTTCACCTGCTGGTCGATAATATTATCTACAAGGTGGCGAAGGGTGTCGGCATCCACCTGCTTCAGGCTGCGCGAGGCGGCCTCCACCGAGTCTGCCATCATAAGGATGGCTTGCTCTTTTGTTTGAGGGTTGGGGCCAGGGTAGGTGAAGAGCTCTTCATTGACGGGCTGGCCCGGATGTTTGTTGATATACTGGATATAGAAATATTTGGTCTTGCTACGCCCGTGGTGGGTGGCGATACATTCCTTTATCACGGAGGGCAGTCCGTATTTATCGGCCATCTCTATGCCATCGGGCACATGGCGGATGATTATCTGGGCGCTTTGCTCCTCGGTGAGCTTGTCGTGTGGATTGAATCCCGTTTGATTTTCGGTGAAGAAGGCGGGATTATTGAGTTTACCGATGTCGTGGTAGAGGGCGGCTGTGCGCACGAGCTGTACGCTGGCGCCAATTTTCTGTGCGACCTCGGCGGCCAGGTTTGCCACCTGCATGGAGTGGTTGAATGTGCCCTGAGCTTCTTTGCTAAGGCGCCTAAGAAGGGGGGTGTTTACGTTGGAGAGCTCCACCAGTGTTACGCTGGAGATGAATCCGAACATCTTTTCAAACAACAGCATCAGTGGGTAGGCAAACAATAGGAGTACGCCACTGATGGCTATGCGGACATACCAAGAGGGGTCGAGCGTGCTGAGGATAAAGCCCTGACTGAGGTCGTAGCCCAACTTGATGAGCGTGGTTACGACCGTGATGAGCAAAACGGAGCGGAAAAGCTGGGAGCGCGAGGTGAGCTCTTTGAGCGAATAGATGGCCGTCATGCCGGCGATAAACTCCAGTAGGATAAATTCGTAGGGACTATGGAGCGAAAGGGAGCAGATGCTCACAATCACTAAGATTGTAGCCAGCGCCGTGCGCGAATCCATAAATACTCTCACGAATATCGGCACCATGGCAAAGGGCACAACATAGATGTTGAGCTCGTTGGGCGATTGCACCAGCGAGGCGGCCACAGTAAAGATGAGAATCAGGCTGAACAAAAGGCTCAAACAGCGGTAACTGTCCGCATAATCGGGGCGATAGAGCATGAGGTAGGCCAAAAAGACGCCCAGCAATACTATTACGCACAAAAACTGACCCGCAATTAAGAATACCATGTCTCGGAAACTGCTGCTGCGCTTGTCGGTCTCCTTTTGGAGGGATTGCAAGACCTTCATGGTGTGGTCTGTAACGATTTCGCCACGGTCGATAATCTTTTGCCCACTTTGCACCATGCCTCTGCTGGGCGAAATGTTGCCCAACGCCTCGGCGCGTTTGGCCAGTGAGCGCTGTTTGTCGTAGACGAGGTTGGGGACTATATAATTATATAGGTTGCTTTGGGCAAGTAGGTCTTTTTTGAGCCCGAGGGAATCGGCAGCCATGCGGATATGCTCGTAGGCCATGCGCTGGGAGAAGATTCTCTCTATCGGCCTCACCTGTGCTGTGGCGCCGCTGATGATGCTGATGGCCTTCACCGAGTCGGCCACAAGGGAATATTCGTTTTGGCTGACCACTCCCTCCGCATATACCTCTTCTAATAGTCGGGGCAATACGTGCGCCTCCTTTGTGCCGCGCAGCGGTGAATTGGCGGAGGCTAAATCCGTGCGCAGGTTGCGCACCTGCAGGCTGGCGGTTTCCTTGTTGAGGTTGAAAAACGGTTTGAGATTTCTAAGGACGCTGTCCTTTTCTTCTTCCAACTGCTGTTGGGATTTATATATGGGAAAATCGTATTCGGCGATTATCTGCTGGTATTTCCATGGCTTGCCCACGGAATAATCGTAGGTGAACGTGTGCTCGTGGGGCATAAACCACACAATCACCACCGCCGTTACAATCAGCAGGGCCACACGCACCAGTTTGCAGTATCTGTGTTTTCGCTCTGTCATGGTGAAAGGGTATTTGTATTGCAGGGGGTGGAGCCCTCGGCAAGGGCCGTGTTAGTCAATCGGGCAGATTGAGTTACAAAGTTAGCAAACTTTCTTGTCTAATGCCCCAAAAATGCAAGAAAACATTGTCCGTCCGCTGCTCTATGGCGATTTGTGGGCTATAAATAATGTATCTTAAACCTTTTTTGTTTATCTTTGCCGCCAAATAATCCACTGAGATGTCTCAATCGAACATACGGGTGCGTTTTGCGCCCAGTCCTACGGGCCCTCTTCACATTGGTGGAGTACGCACGGCTCTGTATAATTATCTTTTTGCCCGTCAGAATGGCGGCCGTTTGATTTTCCGCATAGAAGACACTGATTCCTCCCGATTTGTACCCGGAGCCGAGGATTATATCCGCGAGAGTTTCCAATGGTTAGGGCTGGAATTTGATGAAGGTGTGGGCATTGGTGGCGATAAGGGGCCTTATCGCCAATCCGAGCGCAGGGAGATATATAAGGAGTATGTGGAGCGCCTGCTTCATAACGGTAGCGCCTACATCGCCTTTGACACCCCAGAAGAGCTCAACCTTAAGCGGAAAGAAATTCCCAACTTCCAATACGATGCTTCCACGCGTATGCAGATGCGCAACTCCCTTACGCTTCCCGCCGATGAGGTGGAGAGGCTTTTGGGCGATGGTGCGCAATATGTGGTGCGCTTCAAGATAGAGCCGGGCCAGGACGTTCACGTCCGCGACATCATTCGCGGCGATGTGGTGGTGAACTCGTCTGTCTTGGACGACAAGGTGCTCTATAAGAGCGCCGACCAACTGCCCACCTATCATTTGGCAAACATTGTGGACGACCATCTGATGGAAATCACCCATGTAATCCGCGGCGAGGAATGGTTGCCGTCGGCTCCGCTTCATGTATTGCTTTACAGGGCCTTTGGCTGGGAGGACACGATGCCTCGTTTCGCCCACTTGCCCCTATTGCTCAAGCCCGATGGCAAGGGTAAGCTCTCCAAACGCGATGGCGACAAATTGGGCTTCCCTGTATTCCCCTTGGAATGGCACGACCCGCAGACGGGCGCCGTCTCCACCGGTTACCGCGAGAGCGGCTATCTCCCCCAGGCGGTGATTAATTTTCTCGCCCTATTGGGATGGAATCCCGGAGGCGAGCAAGAGATTTTCTCCTTAGACGAATTGGTAAAGCTCTTCGACCTCTCCAAATGCTCTAAGAGCGGAGCACGCTTTGATTATATGAAAGGCTGGTGGTTTAACCGCGAATACCTACTGATGCAGACCAATGAAGAGTTGGCCCCCGCCTTTATCGACATCCTTAAGAAGAACGGCGTGAGCGCTACGCCCGCCCAAGCTGCCGCTGTCATCGGAATGATGAAGCATAAGGTGGTGGAATACGAGGACAAACAGTCCCACCAGATACGCAAGCGCGGAGTATCGTTTGTGAGCGACCTTTGGCCGCTATGCGATTTCTTCTTTATCGCTCCCACCACCTTCGACCGCAACGACAAGTTCATTCGCAAGAATTGGACACCCGCCTCCGCTATCGAAATGCAACAATTGGCCGACCTACTGGCTCCGCTAACGGATTTCAGCATCTCGGCATTGAAAGCCGCGGTGGATCCGTGGGCAGAGGCCACCGGCGTGAAACCGTGGAACGCGTGGCGCGTTTGTCTTGTGGGCAAAGGGCAGGGGCCGGATATGTATGAACTGGCATCTTTCCTCGGCCACGATGAGACGCTCCGTAGAATGCAATTCGCCATTGCCGCCCTCGGCTGACGCTTGCTCCTTTAGCCGGTCTCTTTCCGCCGTCTTTCATCGTTAGTATCACTGATTTATTCTCGGTTAATCCTCTATTTCCCTTTTCTTTCTCTTTCCATATACATCGTTTACAATGTATTCTCTTGCGATATACGTCTATATGTTCTGCGTCAATCTGGTGGCGATCTTTAATAAAAAGGCGCGCCAATTAATGGTTGGCCACAGCAAGACGTATGCCATTCTTAGGGCCGGCATCAAGCCTGCTGACAAGGTGATATGGTTTCATGCCGCCAGTCTGGGCGAATTTGAGCAAGGTCGCCCCTTGATGGAAAAGATACGCCGCTCGTTTCCCGAATATAAAATTTTGCTCACATTTTTCTCCCCCTCCGGCTATGAGGTGAGGAAAGACTATAAGGGCGCCGATGTGATTTGTTATCTCCCGTTTGATACCAAACTAAACGCGCGCAAGTTTATGAGGATTGTCCATCCGCAGATGGCCTTTTTTATTAAGTATGAGTTTTGGCAGAATTATCTCACTGCGCTCCACAAGCGCAAGATTCCTGTCTATAGCGTGGCCTCGATTTTCCGCCCGGGTCAGATATTCTTCCGCTGGTATGGCCGCAAATACAGGAATGTGTTGAGGTGTTTCACCCATCTTTTTGTGCAAAACCAAGAATCAGTGGATTTGTTGCGCCCATTGGGCATCACCAATCTCACCATTGTGGGCGACACCCGCTTGGATCGCGTTTTGCAGATAAAAAACGAGTCAAAGCCCCTGCCGCTGTGCGAAGCATTTGTTGCCGGCGCTAATTGTGCGCCTGCCGGCGAGAAGGAAAATCTTGCCGTTGCCGAAAAGGATGCTACTGAGGTCGCAAAGGCGCAAGCAGGAGGCTCTGATGACAAAGCCAACGCCTCAAAGGACATTCCCGCCCCAACCAACGGTAATTATATTTTGGTTTGCGGCAGCACATGGCCGCCCGATGAGGATATTATCCTGTCTTATTTCAATTCCCACCCCAATCAAAAACTCATTCTTGCGCCCCACGTGGTGAGCGAAAGCCATCTGCAAGAGATTGAATGCAAGTTGGCTCGCCCGGCCGTGCGCTATTCCCAAGCCACGCCCCAGAATGTGGTGGAAGCCGATTGCTTGATTATCGATTGCTACGGCCTTTTGTCGTCTATCTACCGCTATGCTAAGTTTGCATACGTGGGCGGTGGGTTTGGTGCAGGCATACACAATGTGCCGGAGGCTGCCGTTTATGGTATCCCCGTCATTGTGGGGCCCAACAACCAGCGTTTTCGCGAGGCTCGCGCTTTGATTCACGATGGTGGTTGTTTTGAGGTTTCCGGCCACGCCGATTATGACGCCATTGTAGACCGCCTTTCCACAGATACCGAGTTTCTTAATCATGCCTCCGCCGTTTGCGACACATTCATTCGTGCCAACGCCGGTGCGGTAGACAAGATTTACAATTGTGTTTTCGGTAAGTAGAAAGGAATAGTGCCGAAGTCTTTTTATATTTACTTTTATTAGAAAGCAAGGGTGTAAATTAAAAAGCAGGTGCGTATTTTATACGAACCTGCCCCTACAGTTCCTATACTGCATACCGGAATGAGTGGCATAATTACAAAATGGAGGACTTTTCTGCAGCCTCGTTTTATTCTTTCCCGCCCGCAACTTCCGTTCTTCCCGCCTAAATCCGTAGAAAATGCGCGAAAAGGGTGGTTTTTGCCCATCTTATCCGCTTCTTTGCCCACCTTATCCGATTTTTCCCCGCGATAGTTTGCGTTCACAGTACTGTAACAATAACTAAACAGT
>CAZQVW010000105.1:7872-9236 GCA_964596865.1 uncultured Bacteroidaceae bacterium | reverse complement strand
GGCTTTGCCCACCACGGAGGACATGGCTTTGCGGTCGGCCTGCGAGGATTCTATCTTCTTTTGGATTATCTCTGCCACCTCGGGGTGGATATGGAGATAGTTGTCCACGTTTTTCTTGACGAAATCGCCCACGAATTTATTGATACTGACGCCGGAGAGCGGGAAGGGATTTCCTTTGGTGTCCTTGTCCGGCGCCATGGTGAGCGAACCGAGTTTGGTTTTTGTCTGACTTTCAAACAGAGGGTCGATGACGCGTATGGCTATTGCGGCTACCAGTCCGTTGCGGATGTCCTGCGGCTCATAGTTTTTGCCGAAGTGTTCTTTTATGGTCTTGGCGAAATGTTCTTTGAAGGCGCTTTGGTGGGTGCCGCCCTGGGTGGTGTGCTGGCCATTGACATAACTGTAATATTCCTCACCGTTTTGCGCGGCGTGAGTGAAAGCGATGTCGATTCCGTCGCCCTTGATGTGGACTATGTCGTAGAGGGCGGGGGCGGTCATGTTGTCGTTCAACAAATCCACCAATCCGTTGCGGGAAATGATGCGCCGCCCGTTATAGATGATGGTGAGCCCGGTGTTGAGGTAGGTATAATTGCGGAGCATATTGTCCACAATCTCGGAATGGAAGCGGAAATTGCGGAACAGTTCGGGGTCGGGCTCAAAATAGATGTAGGTGCCGTTTTCCTCGTTGGGATCTTCGCCGTAGCGGTCGTCCACGAGTTTACCTTTTTCGAATACGGCCTCATGAAATTGGTGCTCCCTATAGCTGCGGGCCACAAACTTGCGGCTCAGGGCGTTCACGGCCTTAAGGCCCACACCGTTGAGGCCCACGCTGGCGGTGAAGACCGAGGTATCATACTTGGCGCCCGTGTTCAACTGGCTCACGGCGGGGATTAGACCGCCCAGCGGGATGCCGCGACCGTAGTCTCTCACCATCGCACTGTGGTCTTCCTTTACTTCCACCTCTATGCGCTTGCCGTAGCCCTCGTTGAATTCGTCTATTGAGTTGTCGATAGCCTCTTTCAGCAGTACATAGATTCCGTCTTCGCGACTGGAGCCGTCGCCCAGCCTGCCGATATACATTCCCGGCCTGCGCCGGATGTGTTCCACGTCTTCGAGGTGGATAATCTTGTCGTCGCCGTAATTGTTTGTATTCTGTTGTTCCGCCATGATGATTTTGATGCTTGTCTTTCAGCTAAAGGGGGTGGGCGTTATAGGCTTTATAGGCATTTTAGGCACGATAGGCTTATTATTTTGCCCCGTGCGCCTGTTTCTTTGCTCGGTGCGCCTGTTTCTTTGCCCCGTGTGCCTGTTCTTTTGCCTATTCTGTCTATTCTTGCGCCGTCTCTGTCTGTTTTGGGGTGTCG